>JAYNHP010000042.1:0-14845 GCA_038108155.1 Flavobacteriales bacterium
TTCATTGTCCATATTCCAAGCGGATACATCATTGATCATTCCAGCTCCAGCATCTAGTGCTAAAGCAGCAACTTTTCCTCTAAAAGTATCAATAGAAATATTTATATCTGGGAAAGTATTAACTATTTTTTCTATGTAGGGAATTGTACGTCTAATTTCTTCGTCAATTGTTACACTATTTCCGCCTGGTTTTGTGGAATATCCTCCAATATCTATAATGGTTGCACCTTGATTTAAATCTTTCTCTACTTTCTTAAGTGCTTTTTCGATGGAATTGTATTTTCCACCATCAAAAAAAGAATCTGGAGTAGTATTTAAAATACTCATCACCACAGGTCTTGTCAAACTTATGAGATTTCCCTTAAAATTAATGGAATAATTATCAAGTAAATATGTATCTTTCAAGCGTAAAAATTATTTTTAAAATTTATGTCTAATACTTCTGAACAGTACGATAACGTTATTGTCAAATGTACTGAGATTTTTAAAAAGAAAACCATTGATTACGGAACTGCTTGGAGAATTCTTCGTTCAAGTTCTTTAACCGACCAGATTTTTATTAAAGCTAATAGGATTAGAACTATTCAAGAAACCGGAGATTCTAAAGTAGACGAGGGGATAGAATCTGAGTTTATTGGAATAATAAATTACTGTGTAATGGCTTTAATTCAAATAGACTTGAACAGCGATAAAAGAATGGATATTCCCTCAGATGAAGTAGTAGAGTTGTACAATCAAAAAATATCAATGTCCAAGAACTTAATGCAACAAAAAAACCATGACTACGGAGAGGCATGGCGAGATATGAGGGTTTCTTCTTTAACGGATTTAATTCTAATGAAAGTTTTAAGAGTGAAGCAAATTGAAGACAATAAGGGTAAAACATTAATATCAGAAGGAATTGATGCAAATTATTACGATATGATAAATTACAGTGTTTTTGCAATGATTCACCTTAACTAGTAGAAAAATGAATAATAAATTAATTGGAATCTGGGTAATAAGAATTATTATTTCTTTATTGTTTTTGGTATCAGCTTATGCAAAAGTATATCACGAGCCTTCTGCTTACTTTTCAATAACTACTTTTGAAGCAAAGCAACTAGTACCATTGGGTTTTAGTTCCGAAATATCTTCCTACTTGTCGAGAATTTTAATTGCCTTAGAGTTTGCTATTGGAGTACTAATTTTATTACCATTCTACTTGAAAAGAATTGTTATTCCACTAACTATTTTTGTTCTTGCAGCTTTTTGTGTTCATTTAGCCCTACAAATTTATTTAACTGGTAATAGTGGGAATTGTGGTTGTTTCGGTACTCTTTTACCAATGACTCCTCTAGAAGCCATTTTGAAAAATATTTTTGCAATTGGGCTATTGGTTATTCTAAATAAATTGCTTTCTAAAGACAAATCAAAGTCAGTTGAAATATTTTATGGTTTTGTAATATATCTATTTTTTGTTATTGGAATTATGGCATTAGTTCCTATAAAGAATTCTAGTAATGTTACTATTGATTCAAATTATCAAATTCAAGAAGATTTAGTTCTTGAAGGTCCAAAACAAATGAAATCCGAATTTGGCCAAACCTTACCATTTGCAGATAAAGGAAGACTTATTTTGTGTTTTTTTGCACCAGGTTGTGACCATTGTAGAGCAGCTGTTAGATCTATCGATTCGCTGTCTAAAATAGTAGAGGATTTTCCTAAAGTTGAAATTGTTTTTATGGATGAAGAAGTAGATAAGATTCCTGAATTTTTTGAATATGCAGGTAGCGAGTATCATTATATTGTTTTAGATATTTCAACTTTTTACGATGTTCTAACATGGGAAAGAGATACTCCTGGTATTTTTTATATGTGGAATGGTAATATATTAAAAGAATTTAATGGCACTAACGAAAGCGCCTATGACCCTGAATCACTGCTTAAATCCCTTAACTTTAAATAGTATAAATAGCTTATAAAAATGAGAAAAAAAATTGTCGCTGGTAATTGGAAAATGAATCTTAACAAGTCGGAAGCAGAAATTTTATATAATGACTTAGAATCTAAATCCTACCCGGATGATGTAGAGGTTATTATTGCACCTGCTTCAATATATTTAAATAGTTTTAGTAACGCATCAAATGTTAGCATCTCTTCTCAAGATGTTTCTGCTAATAGTAATGGGGCTTTTACTGGTGAATTTTCTGCAGAAATGCTTTCCTCAATAAATTTACGCTTCGCAATTGTTGGACACTCAGAGAGAAGAACTTTTCACAAAGAAACAGATTTACTTATTTTTCAAAAAGTTGAAATGCTTTTAAAGCATGGCATCAACCCAATATTCTGTTGTGGTGAATCTCTATATGATAGAGAAAGTAAAAATCACTTTAAAGTTGTAAAGTCTCAACTTTCACAAATTCTAAGTAATCTATCTAGTGAAGATTTTAGTAAAATTGTCATCGCTTATGAACCAGTCTGGGCTATAGGTACTGGACTTACAGCAGACCCTCAGGATGCTCAAGACATGCATTTTTTTATTCGTGGTCTTATTTCAGATGCTTTTGGTAAAGATATTTCTGATAAAACATCTATACTCTACGGAGGAAGCTGTAAACCTTCTAATTCCAAAGAATTGTTTTCTATGAAAGATATTGATGGTGGATTAATTGGGGGGGCTTCCTTAGATTCTGAAAGTTTTGAAACTATCATAAATTCTTTTTAGTTTGGATTATATAGAGATTCAATTCGTTTTAAAAGAAAGAGTACCTATAATAGATGTTTTTATACAAGAAATTGCTGATTTAGGATTTGATGCATTTCAAGAGAACTTAAATGTCTTAAGTTCCTTTATACCTTCAATTAATTACAACGAGAAAAAGCTCCAAGAGATAATAGATAATTATAGCTCTTTTATCATTTCATTTAAAGCAATCGATCATCCCTTTAAGAACTGGAATAAAAAATGGGAGAGTAGTTTTAATCCTATTCTAATAAATGAAAATTGTCAGATAAGAGCTTCTTTTCACCAACCATCCGATAAAAAGTACGATATAATAATTAATCCGGAGATGTCTTTTGGAACAGGTCACCATGAAACTACTCGCTTAATGGCCAAAGATTTATTTAAACACGATTTAAAAAATAAAACCGTATTAGATTTTGGTTCTGGGACAGCTATTTTATCCATATTGTCAGAAAAGTTAGGTGCTAAGGAAGTTGACGCAGTAGAAATTGATAAAAATGCAAATCAAAATGCAAATCAAAATTTGGTAACTAATAATTGTAAAGTCATTAAAATTATTGATGGAGGTGGAGATAGTATTCCCAATAAAAAGTATGATTACTTACTTATAAATATAAATAAGAACACGATTACACAAGAATTCACAAACTTTTTAGAGGCGATGAAGAAAAACTCAACTGTCCTTTTTTCAGGATTTTTCGAATCTGATATTGATTACATTAAAGATTTATCTATTAAAAGTGGATTAAAAATTTTATATTCAGATTTAGAAAACCAATGGGCATTATTGGTAATGATAAAAAAATAATTATGAAATTTAAAGTCTATTTAGCTATTTTATTTTTTTTAAGTTTTTTTTCAAAAGCTTTTTCTCAGTCATCTTTCACACCTGAACCAGAAAAATTTCTTAAAGATGTTCAAGAATTTATTGGTAATTACGACAAATCAATAGCAAAAAAATATGTAAAATCTTTTGAACCTTTATGGCTAGGTGATTTCTTCACTCCAGATAAGAAAGCAATAGTTTATGCATTGTTAAACTCAATGGAAGAAAAGAAACTAAATGTATATCCAGATTTTTTAAATTATTTTAATGCCATTTATAATTATTCTAATTCTGAAATGAGTTCTGAAAAATTTGAAAAATGGAATATTACTCTTGACAATGTTATAAAAAAATACAACAATAAAAGAGTGCAAGATTTTCTTAAAGTTTCTAATAATTTATTTTTAGACGGTACTATTTACGCTACTTCAAGAACACAGAAAGCTGCTACTAGATGGCAAGTTTCTAAAAAAGACAATTTTGATATTCAGTTTGTAAAAAAACTTCCAATATTTACATTTAATGATGTTGATTTAAGGTGTTTTTCTAAGAATGACAGTTCTGTAATTCGAAATACCTCTGGTCAGTTTTTTCCACTTACTTCACAATGGGAAGGAAATGGAGGTAAAATTGATTGGCAAAGAGCAAAAAAAGATAAAGACATCTATTATGCAAAAGTTAATAGATATAATATTGGTCTTAAAAGCTCATCTTATTATATAGACTCAGTTTTGTTTTATAGTAGTTATTTTGATTATCCAATCATGGGTAAATTAACAGAGAAGGTTTTATCTTTTCGTGGGTCTTCAAAAGTTGTTTATCCTGCCTTTGAGTCTTACAGTAAAAGGCTTAATATTAAAAATGTAAACAATAACAAAAATATTGAATTTGATGGTGGTTTTACAATTCGTGGTAGGAATCTATACGGATCAGGAACTATAAATAATCTTTCAAAATTAAAACTCAGTTATAACGGTAAAGAAATTTTACTAGCTGAGTCCATTAGTTTTATAATTAACGAGGAAGGTGTAACTTCGGATAAAGCAAGAATAAAATTTTCATTAGATTCTGACTCTATCATTCATCCTGCCTCTAACTTAGTTTTTTCTGAAAATACCAAAACACTTACCTTGTCTAGAGGAGAAGAAGGTATTTTTGCTGCTCCTTTTTACAATAGTTACCATAAATTAGATATGTATGTAGAGACTTTATCATGGAAATTGGGAGAGTCATTAATTAATTTTTCTGCACCTAAAGGAACTAAAAGTATAAAAACTGCTCAATTTGCTAGTTTAAATTTTTTCGATGTTAAAAGTTACGACAATTTAAATACCGATAGAGGAAATATTTTAGTTTCTATCAAGCGTTATGTAAACATATGTGGTTCTAAAACCTTTTCTCTAAATGATTTGGCAAAATATTTGGTAAAAAGTGCTAATGATTTACAATTCCTGTTATTTAATTTAACAGAGAAAGGTTTTATAAATTACGATTCGGAAAGAAAAATAATTAACTGTAGTGAAAAGCTGTTCAACTATATTGAAAATAGGTCTGGCGAAAAAGATTATGATATTCTGATTATCAATTCTGATGCTAATACCAATGCAAAACTTAACCTTTCTTCTTTTGATTTAAATATTTTTGGAGTAGAAAGGGTAGTACTTAGTCTAAAAAATAAAGTTTGGATAAAACCAGGAGGTAAAAGATTAACTTTAAAAAAGAACAGAGATTTAGACTTTGATGGTTTAATAACTGCTGGAAAAACACAATATTATGGATTTGATTTTTCTTTTATTTACGATGATTTTAAAATTGAATTACCCAAATGTGACTCCATGTTTATTTGGGCCAATTATAAAGAATCTAAGAGACAAGGAAAATTAATAAGGCTACTATCTAAAATTGAGAATCTGGAAGGCTATATTCAAATTGACAATTCTTCAAATAAGTCTGGATTAGATACTTCGTATCACGAATTTCCAACATTTAAATCCAATACCAAAACTTATATTTATTACGATGATCCTTCTATACAAAATGGACTTTATAAAAGGGAAAACTTTAAATTTATTGTGAATCCTTTCTTAATGGATAGTTTAGATAATTTCACAGATAATGGAATTGATTTAAATGGACAGTTTCTCTCTGGTGGTATTTTCCCTGATTTTAAAGAATCTTTACAGATTATGCCAGATTATTCTTTGGGTTTCATACGAAATACTCCTGAGAATGGATTTAATATTTACGATAAAATAGCTAGCTATGATAACGAAATAAGACTCTCTAATGAAGGATTAAAAGGTACAGGAACCATTGAGTTTTATACTTCTTCAGCAATTTCAGATGACATAACTTTTTTCCCTGATTCAGTTGCTGCTATTGCTCACACTTATAATAACAAAGAGCAAGTTGAAGATCCTGAAATTCCTCTTGTTGAAGGCAAAGACTGTAAGGTTTCATATATTCCAAAGCAAAATTTACTTTATGCATATTCAATTGATTCTAATTTTAACTTTTTTGAAGGAGCAGAGTCATATTTAAATGGAAGATTAAAATTAGGTTATAATGGAATGATAGGAGCTGGGGTTATGAGATTTGGTTCTGGAGAAGTCGAATCTTATGAATATACCTACGAAACTGATGCTATTTTAGCTGATACCTGTGAGTTTAGGTTAGTTTCCCAAGATAATAAACTAGATGAATTGTCTTTTAAAACTCAGAACTTAAATGCAAGAGTAGATTTTGAAACCAGAATGGGAGAGTTTAAATCTAATTCTGGGGAAAGTTTTGTCACGTTTCCAGAAAACGAATACATATGCTATATGGATCAATTTAACTGGTATATGGACAACGATGAATTAGAATTGGAGAACAGTAAACAAGCACAGGCAGATATTAATATTGATACTGATTTAGATCTTCAAACTTCCAATTTTTTCTCAATTCAACCAGATCAAGACTCTTTGAATTTTGGTTCTGCAAAAGCAAAATTTGAAATCAAGAAAAAAAGAATTATTTGCAACGAGATAAAATTTATAAAAGTTGCAGATTCTAGAATTAGACCAGATAGTGGTAGGATTATAATTAGAAGAAAAGCAAAAATTGACCCATTAGAAAATGCATTTATTTTGACCAATGATGTAACTAAATATTACGAAATTTACGATGCAGATGTGGAAATAAATACCAAACATGATTATACTGCATCAGGAATTTACGATTATGTGGATTTAAATGGTACCAAACAAAATATTTTCTTTTCAGAATTGAGACCAGACACAACGGATCAAACTCGTGGAACAGGATTTATTAAGAAAAATAAAGATTTCAAACTAAGTCCCAATTATAGTTTCTATGGAGATGTTAATTTAGTTTCTACAAGTCCAGGTTTAGAATTTTCTGGTTTTACGCAAATTGTCCATAGTTGTAAAAACATTCCACAACAATGGATTAGTTTCACGGCAAATATTGATCCATTAGATATTTTAGTTCCAATAGAGCTTGATTCAAGTACTAAAAATTCCAATTTCAATAATGTTTATTCAGGTTTAGTATTCAACAATACTGATTCATTGTCTTTGTATTCTTCTTTTTTATCATCTAAAACCAATGACAATCATATTGGAATGATTAATGCAGATGGATTTTTAAAGTATAATTCTAAAAGAAAGGAATACCAATTATCTAACTCTGAAAAATTAATTGAGTATACTCTACCAGGGAATTACACCTCCCTCAACATAGAAAATTGTAGATTGAAATCTGATGGTGTTTTTAATTTTGCAATTGATTTAGATCAAATTTCTTTGCAACCGGCAGGAGAAATAAAATTCAATCCTAAAAAATGGGAAACAGATTTCAAGACTTCTACATTGCTTAACTTCCATTTTAGTAAAGATGCATTAGACAAACTAGCAAAGGCAATATTGGAATTTCCAGAGCTAAGAACTTTAGATTATCAAAACTCTTATTATAGAAAAGCATTAAGTGAATTTACTTCTCAAGATGAATCTAATCAAATAATTTCATCTCTTAACATAAATGGTAAAATAAAGAAATTTCCCGAAAAACTAGAAATTCCTATGTTTTTGGGAGATATAAGATACAAATGGAATTCTAACAGAAAGGCTTATGTCTCTTATGGAGACATTGGTATTGCGAATATCAACAAAAGGCAAGTATTGAAATATGTCAAAGGAAAAATTGTAATTTCTAGAAAGCTAACTGGTAATGAAATCACCGTTTATTTACAATTAGATAAAGATAATTACTATTATTTTAATTATAAAAAGGGCTTGATGACAACCTTCAGTACAAATGAAGAATTTAACCAAATTATCTCCGAAACTAAAAAAGACGAGACTAAAAGCAAGAAAAAAGGAAAGCAAGACTACCAATACATTTTAGGTGCAGCAAAAGATGTTGCACCATTTGTTGCTACTTACATGAAATAGAATGCAGAATATATTTGAGTTAAATAATTTGTTTTCTATTTTATTATCCTATTTCATAGGTTCAATTCCCTCAGCTATATGGATAGGTAAATGGTTTTTTGGAATAGACGTTAGAGACTATGGAAGTAATAATGCAGGGGCAACTAATACTTTTAGAGTAATTGGAAAAACTGCTGGATTTACTGTTTTATTTATTGATATTTTAAAAGGATGGATTTCTGTTAAGATTCTTACTTCTTTTTTAGTTTTTTCGCCAGATAGCTCTGAATTAATCAATATGCAGATTATTGTTGGTATTACTGCAGTTTTGGGCCATGTTTTTCCAATTTATGAAAAGTTTCAAGGTGGAAAAGGAGTAGCTACTTTGATGGGTATTATTTTAGCTATTAACTTCTCTGCTGCAATTGGTTGTGTAGTTATATTTTTATTGATATTTATTTTTACTAATTATGTTTCTTTAGGGGCTATAATAGCTGCTATTTCTTTTCCAATTATTACTATTTTTATTATAAGAGTAGATTCTACTTCTCTGATGTACTTTTCAATTTTTATATCGATATTAGTACTTTTTACTCACAAACCTAACATTTATAGGCTTTTGAGTAAAAATGAAAATAAAATGAATATCAAGCTTAAAAAAAACTCAAATAATTGAATTTGATTAAGACATATGGATTTTTATTTTTTATTTTTTTAAGTTTTAGTCTATTAGGTCAAGAAAATTTCAAAAATGAAGGGGAGAGAATAAAATATGCCAATAATTTATTTGAGGAAAGGAAATTTATTGAGGCAGAACCTCATATGTCAAACTTTCTAAGTAATAAAAACAACTCTGAATATAATTTTAAATATGGAGTATGTGTTTTATTTAAATATGCAGATAAGTCTAAATCTATCCCTTATTTAGAAAAGGCTATAAAAGACCCAGATGTGGACCCAAGAGCTTATTTTTATTTGGGTAGGGTATACCATTATAATTATCTGTTTCAAGATGCTTTAAACCAGTACGAAAAATACAAATCTCTATCCAATTCAAAACAAGCAAAATCACTCAATTTGGAGATGTACATGAACATGTCTAAAAATGGGCAATCGTTAATGAAAAACCTTTCTGACATTGTAGTAATGGACAAAAAGACTACATCATTGGATAAGTTTAATTATAGTTATGATTTGAAAGATATTGGTGGAACCATCTTAGTAACAGAAGAGTTTCAGACTAAAATTGACAAAAAAAAGAACCATAAGTCAATTATATATTTTCCACCTCTAAACCAAGATATTTTATTTTATTCAAGTTATGGAGAAGTTGGTGATAATGGCTTAGATATTTATTTTAAAAAAAGATTGTCTGGTGGAGGCTGGTCTTCTCCAAAAATTCTTCCTGAAAATATCAACTCTCCATACGATGAAGATTTTCCTTTTTTGAATTCCAATGGAACTACTTTTTATTTTTCATCTAAGGGGCATAATTCTATGGGAGGATACGACATATTTAGATGTAATTACGATCCAACTACAAATGACTTTGGTCCTATTTCTAATCTTGATTACAAGATAAATAGTACAGATGATGATATTCTATATCTAGTAGACAAAAACAATGAAAATGCTATTTTTTCTTCTAAAAGATCTTCTGAAGGGGGAATGATTGATGTTTATAATGTAAAGGTGCAGGTTTTACCTATGCAAAACATCATAATTTCAGGTAGCTTTAAAAATTCTATACTTGCAGAAGACTACAAAGCCAATATTAAGGTGCAAGATGTAAGAACTAATAAATTAATAGGTTCTTACAATGTAGATGAAGAATCCAATTATAACATACTATTGCCAAATTCGGGGAAATATAAGTTCATTGTTGAAACACCTGAAAGCGAGAAAATTCATGCAGGTTTAGTTGAAGCCCCACCTCAGACAGAGTTGAAAGCATTAAAACAAGAAATTGAATTGGTTAAAATTAATGGTGAAGAGAAATTAATCATTAAAGATTATTTCGATCAATCCCCAGAAAATGAGGCAGTTATAATAGCAAATCTTCTAAAAGAGATGTCCAACCCGGAAATAAATATTGATCAGTATCCAGATAGTGTTCTAGATAAAATGGTTGAAAGTCAAAGTGAGGATTTAGTTACTAATATTAACCAGACTGACGAAAGTAATTTTGTTAATGATAGTAGTGAAAATGAGATTATTAATTTCAGCGAACAAAAAGACCAACTTTTAAGTGTGAAAAATGAAAGATTAAATGATTTAAAAGAACAAAGTATTTTGGTATCTAATATTGCCAAACTCAAGTCAGAAGAATCGATGGTAAATGCTCAGAAAGCTGACGATATTTTATTAGAAATGGAATTTGAAGAAAACGACTCCATTAAAAATGCTCAATTGAAGTTAGCTGCAAAATTTAATGCTACCAGTAAACGCTTAAGCCAGGAAGTTACCAATGCAGTTGCAATTTCTAAAAAGATGAATGATGAAATAATTTTAAAAGAAAAAGAAATTTTGATTATTCAAGAATTAGAATCTCAAGAGGATTTGGTTGCAGATAATAACGAAGAGGTAGAAATAATTGAAACTATTAAAGAACAATTATCTAATCCTTCTAAAGAAAAATCAACTGTTGAAATTATTCAACAACAGTCTATAGAAAAAGACAAAAAAGCCAACGATTTACTGTCGAAGACTGAAGAAATAAAACTGGAAAAACAAGCCTTGCAATCTCAGTTAAATGAAGAGAAGTTAATTCTAAGTTCTTCGAAAAAGAAAAAAGATATTGAAAAACAAAATTTAAAAATTAATGATTTGGAATCTAAAATTTCAAAACTAGAATTAGATGTTGAAGATAAATCTTCTCAGTATGATGAATTGGTTTTAGAAAAGAAGCAGCTTGAAGAACAAGCTAAGGATTTACAGGAAATTAAAGTTTCAAAAAAGTACAAGGATATACCGCTAGAATCAGATTTAGATCTTGAAGATATTGAGATTGAGAACGAAAGTACTATATCAAATTATATAGAAAAAAATGACCCTCAGTTGGAATCTGTAGTAGAATCTGTAGATGACAACGGAATAGAATTATCTTATTCTACAGAAGAAAATACAAATATTGGTCAGGATTTTTCAAATTTAGAAGAAAGTGCATTAGAAAATAATAAAGAGGAAGAAGTAACGCAGGACTTAACGCTTAATGAGAGCACATTTGAGAATACAAGTGATGATTCTGTTAGTATTTCTAAAAAAGAAGATGATTCTTCAAATAAGGAGTCTTTAATTGAAGAAAAAAAGAATATTGAATTTGTTGAAAATTTACCATTAGATATTCCAATTGCTAAGGAATTTAAAGAGATACCAGCTCAAACTGTGAATGGAGTTACTTTCAATTCAGAGTCAGAACCAGAAATTTATCAGGTGGTTGCTGAAGTTGATAAAGAAGTGGTTTTTGTTCAAAACAATTATGAAAATCAAACCAACAATAAAATAATAGAAATCAATAAAAAAAGTATTGATAAAATCAATTTGCTTTCCAATGAAACTGAGGAATTAGAGCTTCAGAAACTTGATATGGATACGGAAAAGAAAAAGGCTAAAGTTGATAAAAAAATAAGTAAAATAAATAAGAAGAAGGCCAAAACCCAGCTTAAAATTGCCGACGATATTGCATTTGTAAATGAGAATGAAATCAAGCATTTAAAAAGAGAAATATCTTCGAACAAGAAGGAGTTTGAAGCAGATGTTAAAGAGAGTTTTAAATTTAAACAAGCTGAAAAATATGAAGTTGCTGCCAATGAGCTTAATAAAAAGTCTGATGCATTAAGAGAACAAGCTAATTCCGAAAATGACAAAGTTAAGAAGGGTAAATTAATAGAAGAAGCTATTGAGTTTGAGAACACAGCAATTAATTATCTTGTAAAATCTAAGAAGTTGTATTCTGATGCTATAGTAGAAGATTTCTCAGATGATAAACTTTCTGTTGCAAAAACACTAAACCCCAACCAATTAAAACAATCTGTAAGATTGCAAAAACTTTCTGATGTTGCACTGCAAGAATCTAAGATTTATTCTGAAAAAGCAGTTGAATTATCTGCTCAGGGTGATGTTTTAGGTGCCAAAGAATATGAAAATTTAGCTGCTATCCAAAAGAAAAAATCGTCAAATTATTTAGAAAAATCTTTGGACTTTAAAAAAATTGAAATGGCTATAGTGGAGGATATCAAAATTTCTAAATCTTTAGTAGATGCAGAAGTAATAACTATAGCTTCTAGTAATGAATTCAAATCTTTCTATGAATCTGAAACAGAAGTCAGGAAGCTAGAAATAGAGAACCAGAAATTAAAAGTTAAAAATGAGGGTTATTTAAAAATATACGACCAAATGGTTGCTAAAGCAAATGCTTTGGAGCAACAGTCCAAAACAGAAACAGATATTTCAGTAAAAAAAGAATTGATCAATGCTTCTAAAAATTTAAAAATTGAAGCTAAAAAGAATAAGGAATTATCTGAGGCAATAATATACAGTATGGATTCTGTAAAAAGAGAAATAAAAAACAAGCAAATGAGTCAAGCTCTTGTTCTAGAAATGTTGGATTCTACTCAAAAAACACAAATTAAAGCATTGGCAATTTCTGGAAAAGCAGATAGTGTTCTTGCTTTATTGCCCGATGAGCCTCTTGATACTATAGATTCATTAGAACTTGATTTATTGGCTAGTGATTCATCAGAAATTGATACTACAGATGAAAAAGTAGAAGTAGTAGAGGATGAGAGATTACCAGACGTAGAGCCTGAACTAGTTCCTGTAAATCCAGAAGATATATTATCCAAAGATTTTGTGCCACCCTCTGTAATTACTCAAGAAATCTTTCTTTTAACAGATGAAAAAGTTTATTCACAAGAAAACCCTATTCCATTAAATCCTAAAATTCCAAAAGGTTTAATATTTAAAGTTCAGGTCGGTGCTTTTAGGAATCCAATTCCACAAGATTTGTTTCAGGGATTTGCTCCAATAAGTGCGGAAAAAGTAAGAGACGATATTACAAGGTACAGAGTTGGTTATTTCAAGACCTATCAAGATGCAAATAAAGCTAAAAATCAAATTAGAGGTCTAAGTACTAGCTACAGAGATGCATTTGTAGTTGCAATTAACAATGGAAAAAGAATTAAGCTTAGTGAAGCAAGAGCTATTTTATCTAGTCAGCCCGTTAAAAATATACAACCTGTTTCTCCACCTTCAACAAATAGTTTGGCTAATTTAAGAAACGAAATTGCTCAAGATGTAACACTAGCATCCGTAAAAACAATTGACCAAACAAAAGGCATCTTTTATTCTGTTCAAATTGGTGCTTTCTCTAAACCATTATTAAAAGAAAATGCTCTTAATATTTCTCCTTTAGTGGTAAGTAGAGTTAATAATTTATATAAATACTCTACAGGCGAGTTTAGTTCTTTAGAATTGGCTGCTAGAAGAAAAGCTGAACTGATAGACGCTGGTATTTTAACAGATGCTTTTATTATTGCTTATAATAATGGAAGAATCATTAGTCTTCAACAAGCAAATTCTATAAATCCAGATAGGGTAGTAGAGTACGAAAATCCAATAATTTACTATATAGACTTTGGCACATATGAAAACGATATTCCTCAAGATTTGAATGGAACAAATTTAAAATTGAGAGACTTTAATATCAAATCAAGGTCTAGATTTGGGGGTAGTCAATTTTTTAGTAAAAAATACAATTCCTTGACTGATGCACAAATTGCTCTTAATTCAATTAGCTCTGATTTAGTTTCAAATTCTAAGATAGTTAAGACTACACGCGACGATTTTAGTTTTAATTACGAATATAAGGTAGAAATAGGAGTGTTTAATGAACTAACAGACGAGCTTCAGTCTAAGTTTGACAAATTGAAAAATTTAGATATAAAAGGAATTGAAACCAATGGAGTAACAACTTATTATTCAAAAAGTAGAGATAATTATGAATCTGCAACAACTGATTTAAATGCTTGTAAGTCTGAAAATTTAGAAAATTCTAAAATTATAGTATTTAAAGATGGTGTTTTAACCAAAATAGAAGAAACTTTAAACAGTTTCAAATAATTTCTGTAAATCATTAATTTTGAAATATGAGTAGTGGCAATCAGTACCAAGAAGATGTAGAAACATTAGAGTTATTAAACTCTCAAAAATCTATTTTGCTTTACAATGATGAGGTTAATACTTTTGACCATGTAATTGACACCTTGTGTAAATACTGCGACCATGATGTTGTTCAAGCTGAACAATGTGCTTGGATTGTACATAACAACGGAAAATGTTTGGTTAAAAAAGGTTCCTATGAAGAACTTAAACCGATCTGCAATGCTCTTACTGAAAATGGTTTGAGTGCTAAAATCCAATAATCTAATTTATACCTCGCTATCCATTAAGTCTGTAACAACGTGATAACGTGGGTCATCAATTGAAGTCTTTATTATCTTATTTAATTTAGGATCTGCTTTTAAAAGTAAAGTAATACATTCCGGACTTAGATGGGTTAGTTTCAGATTTTTCTTTGCTTTTAAGTATTTTTTAGCTAGGTTACTTATAGCTTCTATTCCAGAATGGTCACTTACTTTAGATTCTATAAAATCAATTTCTACATTTTCTGGATCTGTTTTCAAATTAAATTTTGAGTTAAAATTTTGCACAGAGCCGAAGAACAATGGTCCCCAAATTTCATAAACTTTTGTTCCGTTAGATTTGACTCTTTTTCTAGCGCGAATCATTATGGCATTTTTCCAAGCAAATACTAATGCAGATATTATGACTCCTACAATAACTGCTATTGCAAGATCT
>JAYNHP010000043.1:0-14522 GCA_038108155.1 Flavobacteriales bacterium
CCGTTTTCGCCAATAACTTTTTCAATTTTGCTAGATGCTTTTAGGACAATATAAATAACTACTATATTAATAACTATAGCAACTATAATATTTGCATTGCTGAAAGCAGCTTTTAAAGATAATAAAGTAGTTAAACTTCCTGGTCCCGCTATTAGAGGAAAAGCAAGAGGGAAAACCGTAGCATTTAATGGGCTTTTTTCATCTTTATAAATTTTAATTCCAAGTATCATTTCTAATGCAATAAAAAATATTACCAAAGAACCAGCAATAGCAAAAGAATGAACATCTAGTCCAATAATGCTTAATAGTTGCTCTCCAATAAATAGAAATATGATTAATATAAATCCAGCAATAAGACTCGCCTTCTCACTTTGAATGTGTCCAGCTTTCTTTCTTAAATCTATAATTACGGGAATATTTCCTATGATATCAATCACTGCAAATAAAACCATAAAAGTGGTTAATATATCTTTGTAGTTTAACTCCATTTCTAAAAAATTTTGGCGAAATTAAGCTAATTTTTTAATTAAAAAAGTATTTATAATTTAAGTTGCAGGATCTGGAATCATTTCGTGCACTTTTTCTATCTCCCTTAGAATAGTTTTATTGAGAGAAACGTATATAGAATCTATATTTTCTTTTAGCTGATCTAGATTGGTTGCTCCTATAATATTGCTTGTAACAAATGGCTGTTGGTTTATAAAAGCCAAAGCCATTGTGGTAAGAGAAAGGTTGTGCTTATTGGCAATATCTAAATATAGCTTTGCAGCTTCTGTACTTTGGTTGCTACTATATCTAACAAATCTTTTAAATAAATTAAGTCTACTATTTGGAGAATCTTTTTTCTCTATGTACTTTCCTGATAAAACCCCACAACCTAAAGGAGAATAGGCTAGAAGACCAACATTTTCTTGCATGGAAACTTCTGCATTTCCAACTTCAAATTGTCTATTGAGAAGAGAATATGGATTTTGTATGGTTATCATTCTAGGTAATTCTTTTTTAGATTCTTCTAAAAAACGCATTGTCCCCCAAGGGTTTTCATTGGATATACCAATATGACGAATTTTGCCAGTTTTAATTATTTCATCTAGTGTGTGAAGTACTTCGTTAAAATTATCTTTCCATTTTTCATTTTTATCGTATCTATATCCTCTTATTCCGAATCTATTGGTAAGTCTTTCGGGCCAGTGTAACTGATATAAGTCTATGAAATCTGTTTGAAGTCTTTTTAGGCTATTGTCTACAGCTTCTATAAGCCCTAACTTTTCAAATCCAGTAGTTCTAATGTGTTTGGTGTAATCTCCAGGGCCAGCAATTTTAGTAGCTAGTACAATAGAATCTCGTTTTTTACTTTTCTTGATCCAAGAACCAATAATTCTTTCTGTATTACCATATCTAGTAGCTTCTGCTGGGACCGGATACATCTCTGCTGTATCAATGAAATTAACTCCTCTTTCAAGAGCATAATCTAATTGCTGGTGTCCTTCTGTCTCAGTATTTTGTCGACCATAGGTCATAGTTCCAAGACATATTCTACTTACTTTAATATTGGTATTGGGCAAAAAGTTATATTTCATCTATTATTTTTTATTCATAACACTGTTTTGTTTGTCAATAGATTCTTGATGAATAGCTTTGAGTAATTGTTGAACAAAAAGTTCACTCAAACCATTTTCCTCTCCATATTTTACTCTGGATTTTAACATTTCCATCCATCGTTTATTTTGTAGTATGGTAACCTTGTTTTCTTTTTTATGAACACCAATTTTCTCGACTAAATCCATTCTTCTTTTCAATACGTCAATTAATTCAATGTCTAAATCGTCTATCTGAATTCTAAGCTGTTTTAAAGTTGCTTTAAATTCTTTGTCATCAGTTTCAAAGTTTCTAATTACAAGCTTATTTAATATTTTTTCCAATTCTGCTGGAGTAATTTGTTGATTCTTATCACTCAATGCATTTTTTGGATCAATATGTGTTTCAATCATAAGACCGTCGTAGCTCATGTCCATTGCTTTTTGAGCAATTTCTAAAATGTGGTTACTATTTCCAGTAATATGACTAGGGTCACAAATCATTGGAAGTTTTGGAAACTTTCTTTTCAAATCTAGAGCTAATTGCCACTGAGGAATATTTCTATATTTAGAGTTATTATATGTGAAAAATCCTCTATGAATAGCTGCTAAATTATAAATTCCATTATCTAACAGTCTTTCAATAGCTCCTATCCAAAGATTTACCTCAGGGTTTATTGGGTTTTTAACCATTACAGGAGTATTAACTCCTTTCAGCGAATCTGCTATTTCTTGCATAGCAAAAGGATTTCCAGTAGTTCTAGCACCAATCCAAAGTATATCTACTTCGTGTTTTAACGAGAGTTCTACATGCTTTGCTTTGGCAACTTCTACTGTAGACTTTAATCCGGTTTCTTCTTTTACTTTCTGTAACCATTGAAGTCCTTTAGAACCAATTCCCTCAAAACTATTGGGTCTTGTTCTTGGTTTCCAAATTCCTGCTCTGAAAATTAAATTCTCATGTTTTTTTAATTGGTGAGCAGTCTCTAAAGTTTGTTTTTCAGTTTCTGCACTACAAGGACCTGCAATTACAATAGGTTTGGATAAGCCAAATATATTTTGAAAATTGTTAATCATTATATTTAACGAAGATATTTAGATAATTTTATTACAGTAAAAATTGTTTAATAAACTTATATTTATTTAGTAAATAAAATACAATGGTTCACGGTACACACAACGCAATTCAAGACGATAGAAATAACCACATAAAAATATATGTAAATGGAGAGTTTTTAGACAGAAAAGATGCTAAAATAAGTGTTTTTGATAGTGGGTATTTAGTAGGAGATGGAATTTGGGAAGCAGTGAGACTATACAGAGGAACACTTGTTTTTTTAGATGATCATTTTTATAGATTATGGTCTGCCGCAAAAGCTACTGGTATAAAATTACCATATTCAAAAAAAGAATTAAAATCTATTGTAGAAAAGGTTTTATTAACCAATAACATGCAAGATGGTGTCCATGTTAGGATAATGGTAACAAGAGGTATTAAGAAAACTCCTTCTCAAGATCCAAGACTTACAATAAGTGGTCCTAACTTGGTAATTATTCCAGAATACAAAACGGCAGATCCCACTTCAAAGAATAAGGGAATCAAACTTTTTACTTCTACTATTAGAAGAGGTTCACCAGATTATTTAGATCCTAAGCTTAATTGTCACAGTAAATTACATGAAGTTCAGGCCTTGATTCAGGCAATTGAAGCAGGAGCAGATGAGGCTTTGATGTTGGATGTTAATGGTTTTGTTTCCACTTGTAACTCCACTAATTTTTTTATTGTTAAAGATGGAATTGTTTTTACCTCTACAGGTCAGTATTGTATGAATGGAATTACTAGACAAAAAATAATAGATGTTTGTAAAGCAAATAATATTGAGGTTAGAGAAACCAACTTTTCTCTTTTTGATGTTTATTCTGCTGATGAAGCATTTGTCACAGGAACCTTTGGTGGTATAACGCCTGTAATTTCTATAGACGGAAAACTTATCGAGAATAATTCAAATATTGAATTCTCAGCGACTTTAGAAAAACATTATAAAAAGCTGGTTGAAAGTCAGATCCAATGAGTAAGGTAATATGTATGTGGGCCAGTCCAAGAAATATTTCAACGGCTATGATGTATTCTTTTGCACAAAGAAAAGATGTAGCAGTAGTGGACGAACCATTCTATGCATATTATTTAAAAAATGTAAATCCAAAGACTTTACATCCAGGTAAAAAAGAGATATTAAATAGCCAATCTTCAAATTTTAAAAAAGTTTTACATGAATTAAATCAACTCTACAGTAAAGAGCATCTTTTTATAAAAAACATGACCCATCATTTAAAAGGTCAGATGGTAGGTTTTGCTAAAAATTGGAGTAATGTTATTCTAACTCGATCACCAAAAAAATCTATTGCTTCATTTTCTAAGGTGATAAAAAATCCCACTTTACAAGACTTAGGCTATAAATTACAATACGAACTGGCTAAAGAGTTCCAAAAAAACAAAATAGAATTTTATTTATTAGAGTCAGAGGATTTACTAATGAACCCAGAAAAGCACTTGAGAAAAATTTGTGATTTTTCTAATATTAAATTTTCTAAAAAAATGCTTAGTTGGCCTAAAGGAGGGAATATTGCAGATGGTGTATGGGCAAAGTATTGGTATGAAAATGTGCATAGTTCTACAGGGTTTAAAAAGGTTAATTCTCAAGAAGAGATACCGTTACCAGTAAAATATAATTCACTTTTTAAGGAAGCTAGTTTTTATTACGATGCTTTAAAAAATATCTGATTAAAATAAAATATTAATTCAGCTTTTAAATTGGTAAGTTTATCCCTTGAACTATTTATCTGTAGAAAATATAAGTAAGTCTTTTGGAGAAAAAGTGCTTTTTGAGGGGTTGAACTTTGGGCTAAATTATGGGGATAAAGTAGCTTTAGTTGCCAATAATGGCTCTGGTAAAACCAGTATGCTAAAAATTATAGCAGGAAAAGATGTACCTGGAACAGGCAAAGTAACAGTTAGAAATGGAATTAGAATTGGATACTTGGAGCAAGAGCCAGTTGTTAATGAAAAGTTTACCATCAACGAACTATTATACAATTCCAATGCTGAGGTAGTTAAAATAATAAGAGAGTA
This sequence comes from Flavobacteriales bacterium, assembly GCA_038108155.1. Lineage (GTDB taxonomy): Bacteria > Bacteroidota > Bacteroidia > Flavobacteriales_D > Parvicellaceae > MED-G20. Next base: position 4,708 of record JAYNHP010000043.1, read on the forward strand.
TGAATCTGCTCTTGAAATGCAGACCAACGATTATAACGACACCACAGCCGAAAGATTTGAAAAGGCTTCGATAAATATGGAAAAAGTCGACGGTTGGAATTTTGACAATGAATTAAAGCAAATACTTTCCAAATTTAAAATAGTAGACTTAGAAGCAAAGGTAGAAATGCTTTCTGGCGGTCAAAAAAAGCGTTTGGCTTTGGCATTATTGCTAATAGATGCTCCAGATATGTTGTTGCTTGACGAGCCAACCAATCATTTGGATATTGAAATGATAGAATGGCTAGAGGAGTATTTAAAAAATCAAAATATTACACTGTTAATGATTACTCATGATCGTTATTTTTTAGATCGTATTTGCAATCATATTTTAGAACTGGAAGATGGTAAGTTGTATCATCATAAAGGAAATTACAGCTATTTTTTAGAGAAACGTGATGAGAGAGAAAGTAATTTCAATATTGAGATATCTAAGGCTGGAAGACTAATGAAAAAAGAACTAGAGTGGATTAGAAAATCACCTAAGGCTAGAACTACAAAATCTAAAGCTAGAGTAGACAATTTTGAGGTAATAAAAGCAAAAGCAAATTCTAAAAAAATAAAGCAAGAGTTAAAACTAGAAGTGAAGATGAATAGAGTGGGTGGTAAGATTTTAGAACTTAAAAAAGTATATAAATCTTATGGTGATCTTAAAATTTTAAGTGGTTTTGATTATACTTTTAAAAATGGTGAAAGAATTGGAATAATAGGAAGAAATGGAGTAGGTAAAAGTACTTTTTTAAATATAATTACTCAGTCTTTAAAACCCGATAGTGGTAAAATTAATGTAGGAGAAACTATTGTATATGGTTATTTTACTCAAAAAGGAATACAGTTAAAACAAGACAAGAGAGTAATAGAAGTATTAAAAGATATTGCAGATGTTATAGTAATGGCCAATGGAAGTAAAATTACTGCATCTCAATTGTTAGAGCATTTTATGTTTCCATCTAATATGCAATATACCTATGTTTCTAAATTAAGCGGTGGAGAGAAAAGAAGATTGTATTTATTGACTGTTCTAATGAAAAACCCTAATTTTTTAATTTTAGATGAGCCTACCAATGACTTGGATTTGCTTACTCTTAATAAGTTAGAAGAGTTTTTGTTAGATTTTAAGGGCTGTCTAATATTGGTTTCCCACGATAGATATTTTATGGATAAATTAACCGATCATTTATTTATATTCAAAGGCAATGGAGTTATAAAAGATGAATATTCTAGTTACTCAGAATACAGAATTAAAATAAATGAAGAACTGAAGCTTGAAAAAAAGAAAGAGAAAAAGGTTTTGTCAGAAAGTAGTAAAGAAAATATTTTTTCTTATGAAAATAGAAAAGAGCATAAAAGTTTAGAAAGACAGATAGCAAAACTTGAGGAACAAAAAAAACAAATGGAGGATTTCTTTAAAGATTCAAGTGTAAGTTATGATTTAATGCATGAGAAGGGAAAGGAATTGGAGGCATTAAATAATCTTTTGAACGACAAGCTAAATAGGTGGATGGAGTTAGAAGAACTTAAGAATAAATCATAAAAAAAGCCCACCAAACGGGCGGGCTTTTAAATTCATTTAAAAAGTAATTAAATAACTTTAACGTTAACTGCATTTAATCCTTTATTACCTTCTTTTAATTCAAATTCAACATTATCGTTTTCTTGAATTTGGTCTATTAAACCTGATGCATGTACAAAATGCTCTTCGTCTGTACCATCTTCTTTGATAAAACCAAATCTCTTGGTACTATCATAAAATTTTACTTTTCCTTTATTCATTATTGAAATTATAAATTATTATTTATTGAGTCAAATGTATAATATTTTAATTAACAATAAGCAAGTTGTTTTGTTATTGTATTAATTATTGAATAAAAATTAGATAAGTATTTAGGTTAATTGACTCAAATATTAAGCACACGTTTTTTGTTCATTGTTACGCATTTTTTTATATATTTACTGTATGTTTTTCCAGTTAAATAGATTAATTAAGGTACACTTTTTAATGATTGCACTACTCATGAGTGGTAATGCAGTACTTTCTCAGCCTAATAGTAATTTAAATTCTGGTAAAATTTTCCAAGCAGAAGAAAACGTCGAGTTAAAACAAAAAATTTACCAACTTAAGTACTCAGATCCTAACTTAGCCATTTCTATTTGTTTAAGTTCTTTGGAAGATTATATTCCTTTAGGACCTAGTTTATTTACACTTTACCTTTATAGTACACTAGGAGAGTTGTATTTAAAAAAAGACCTTCCTGTATTAGCACTTTCGTATTTAGAAGATGCAATGTATGAGTACGAATTAATTAAAAGAGAAGGAATTGTGTTTAATAACTCAGAACCTACGCAACAGCCATGGCTAACCATAAATATTGGAAATATTTTTTTTAATCAAGGGCAATATAACAAGGCTTTGGAAAGGTATGAATTATGTAAAACTTATTTTTCTCAATTAGATTCTTTACTTCCTAAAATTCGTGGATTATCTACTACATACAACAATATTGCGCTTGTTCATATAGAACTTAAAAATTACAATCTTGCATTAGATAATATTTCAAAAGCATATAATCTTAGAGTTAGTAATAATTTTAATCCTATTGATATCGCTCATTCCTATAAATCTTACAGTGAGTTGTATTATATATGGAATATGCAAGAAAAGGGTGATTTTTATCTGTCTAAAACAGATAGTGTGAATAAACTCATACAAGATCAAAAGCTTTCTTCAAAATTTAAAGATTATGATGATTTAACATTTAAGCTTTTAGATAACTATTTAGGAAATTGCTATGAGTATAAAGGGGAGTATTTGTTTAGACAAAAGAGGTTTTCCCAAGCTTTAGATGCTTATAATAATGCCTCCAATTACTATGGTGAATTTACCTTTCAAAAAGTGAGCTTACTAAATAAAATAGCCAATGTTTACTTTATGCTTTCAGATTTTAAGAATTGCTTAAAGGTAATTGAAGATTGTATATTACTTTCCAAAGAACAAAATTTACAAAAGGAAGAGGAAATTGCTTTAGAATTGAAGATTAAAGTTCTTAACAAATTAGGATTTTCATATGAGATAGAATCCTCATTAGATGAAATTTTAAAAAATAAAGATTATCGTTACACCATTCAGATAAGTCAATTACTCGATGGGTTAGAGTCCAAAAACGAAATACTTATTAAAAAAGCTGAAATAAAAGATGAGAAAGAAAAAAACTCTCGCATCGTTTTTATCTCAATAATAGTCATTTTATTATTGGCTTTTGCAACTGCATATTTTCTTTCTAGAAAAGTATATCTAGATAAGCAGATGATTATATTGAATCAAAATGAAAAAATAGCAAAATCTGAATTAGAACATAAGAAAAGAGAGCTAGCCGCTATTTCAACCAATATCGTTCAGGAAAATGAGCAGATATCCAATATATTGAAAGATTTAAAATATTATAGTTCTTTATTAAAGTCTGAAAAAGATAGGAATTCTTTCAATCCTTTGATAAAATCTATTAAAAGAACACTCTCAGAAAAAAGAAAAGAAGATTTGTACTCGGATCAGTTTAATGCAGCATATCCAGGTTATCTTGAGTATTTAACAAGAACCTACACAGAACTTACTACTTCAGACCTTAAATTATGTACTTTTCTTCGTATGAACTTAAATACAAAAGAGATAGCAGAGATAATGGGACTTTCAGTTAGGTCCATAGAAAGTAGGAGATATCGTCTAAGAAAAAAACTTAATTTGAGTAAAGATGAAGATTTAGTAAGTAATCTAATAAGTTTAAAATACTAGTACTTAGAAAGTACTCAAATATCATTTTTTTTTGTTATTGAACCACTCAACCAACTGTATAAACACTCATTTCTTGTAAGTTCTAACCTTAAAAATCTCTTTTTTTGTTAGATTTGTTTAATATAATAAATGCGCAAATTATATTTACATATATTAATTTCAATATTTGTACTACCAGGTATTGATATTTATACACAAACCTATACTCGTGGTATAGAGACTTCAAGTTTAGTTAATACAGTATATCGAACAAAAGCTCAACTTGGAAATAATTGTTTCTATGGGAACGATCCAGTAGCAAGTTGTTGTGGTTACACAGTAGGAGGTACAGAACCTTTCGTCATAACGTGTGAAGCAGAAGGTATAGAAGTTACTCAAACCCTTCTTAACCAGCTTAAAAATTCTACATCATTTTATACTGAATTTAACAATCCCAGTAATCCGTGGAAAGATACAATTGGTCCAAATTTGTTAACTTTTTCTGGAGGAATTAATATTGGAGACTATGTCAATATATACATGTTTTTTCTTAATGATAGCAAAGATAGAAGATCAAGTTCTTCGGATTATGGAAAAGTTATTTTTGAAAATGATGTTGTAGGATTTGGTTTTGATTGGCATCACTCTCTTTGGTTTTCAGGTACAGAATTTGATGCTGATGATTATCCTAGATATGTTAATGCCACAAATGATGGTAAGTTTAGAGATCGTCAGTTTGAGCCTGTCAGAAATGGTAATTCAATAATTGATCAAAACCCAAGTAATACAGGTGCTCACTATAACACTAGATGGCACAATATTAATAGCAACACAGATGGTTTCCAATTTTACAATAATTCTTTCTCTTCATCACAAATCCAAAATCCTCCAACATCATCTACTGTAGATAGGATTTTACTGGGTATAAAAAATGGAGCTAAAGGTGATTTTTTCAGAGTAATTACAAAGGCATCATGTTCAGGTACTTCATTTAACTATGGCTCTGCACAGTATTGTAAAAATGAATCTGATCCATCACCTATTGTCTCAGGTGTTTCTAATGGTACTTTTTCATGTGCTTCTAGTAACTTAAAATTTGCTGATGTAAATTCTAATACAGGTAGTTCATCTGGAGTTATTGACTTATCTGCATCTACCAGCGGTAATTACACAGTAACTTATACCTACAATGGAATATGTACTTTAGATTTCGATGTTGAAATTTTAGGGCTTCCAACTGTTGACTTAGGAAATGATACAGCTATTTGTCAAGGTAATCCATTAACATTTGAACCCTCCACAACCAATGCAAATTCTTTTTTATGGACATATGATTCTGAAGAGCCAGATTACAGTGGATGGAGTTCTCAAATAGATGATACAATAACTGTAACATCTAACTCAAATCCTTCTTTTAATTCTGATTATATTTTAACAGCTACTAATTCTTGCGGATCAGAAGATGATACAATTACAGTTAGCATTATTCCTTCTGACATTACATTTGCTCTTTCATCAACCGATAATCAAATATGTGCTGGTCAAAACACTACACTTTCTCTTAATACCGCAGCAGATACTTACAGCTGGTCACCCTCCGCAACCTTGAATAATGCTTCTTCAAGCACTCCAGTTGCATCTCCAATCTACTCGACCATTTATACTCTTAATGCAACTTCATCATCGTGCCCCCAAACTGGTACGATAAGTATTACAGTAGATTGTTTGGATTCAGATAATGATACATTTGAGGATAATGTAGATATTGATGATGATAACGATGGTATTTCAGATGTTGAAGAGGGATTTGACTGTGAAAGCCCAACTTACGATAACTCTACTGATGAGTGGTCTGGATCCCTAGGATTGACCTGGAGTACTTTATTTCCTGGTTCATCAGGACTAAATCAAAACAATGGTGTTGATCCTACAACTGCAACCAATTCTCAAGGAACTGTTGGAACCTTTTCTTTGGGAGAAACAACAGTAACTTTGTCTAGAACAGTTTCTGTAACATATTCAATAGGTTCAGGTGCACAAAAAGCTTGGTACAGAATTAATAGCAACCAAGCTCCATTTAACTCTTCTGCTGATCAAATTGTTTACAATATGTGGCAGGCATCTACTAATACTGGAAAATCAGTACATAAATTTACATTTTCTAATCCAGTTTTTAATTTAGCATTCAAAATTAATGATGTAGATTACGAGAGCGGTACTTATAAAGATAACGTTGCAATAATACTACTAAAAAGTGATGGTACTTATCATACACTTTCTCCCAGCGAATACAATACTACTGGCCAAAGTGTAGTTCAATCAAATGACACCACTTATTTCTTAGGAACTGATATTGGAAATCAATTTAATAATGAGGAAGTAAATATTACCGGTGTACAGGCATTTATTACTGAAATGACAATAGTCTATGCAAATGCTGAAAATGGAGCCAACTCTAGACAGGTTATCAGTATAAGCCCAATTGTGTTCTGTGAATCAAGAGATAGCGATGGCGATGGTGTTCCAGACCACATTGATCTAGATGCTGATAACGATGGAATTTATGACGTATTTGAAGCAGGATTAAATTCAAATGATAGTGATAATAACGGAAGAATTAATTCTCAAGATGCAGGTTTTGCAGATGCCAATAATAATGGAATGGACGATGCCGCCGAAACTAACACTCCAACTGATACAGATACAGATGGTAATTATGATTATTTAGAAATTGATTCGGATGCAGATGGATGTTATGATGTAGTTGAAGCTGGATTTACGGATGGAGATACAGATGGTTATTTGGGTAATTCTCCAGTAACTGTTGCCATCGATGGAACAGTAACAAGTGGTACAGATGGGTATGATTCACCTGGTACCAATTCATCATTTCAATTTTTTAATACAAACTTTACCTCTACTACAGATTCTACTGTTTGTGAAAGTATAACATGGAATGGGACTACCTATACAACTAGTGGTACATACCAGTGGACAAGCCAAGGTGGTACAGGATGCGATAGTGTAGCTAATTTGAATCTTACTGTATTAGCTGATTCAGTTATTTTTACTGCTACTGATAGTTCAATATGTGCTGGAGAAACAATAACTTTAAATGTAACAGGCGATGCTACTTATTTTTGGATGAATCCTAGTTCTGCAGGAAATGCAAGTTCAATAAATGTAAGCCCTTCTACCACTACTACTTACCAAGTTGGAGCTACAATTGCTGGTTGCGGTAATATTTTCAAAGATTTAATTGTTACTGTTAGTTCTAACCCTACAGTTTCTATTATAAATAATAATCTAAATCAGGATAACGATACATTAACAATATGTGATGGTGTAACAACTAATCAATATATATATGCAAATGGAGCGAATACATATTCTTGGTCCCCTGTAGATTTTATCAATAATCCAAATACCTCAGGTATTACTATAGATGGTTCCAGTTTAAATACTGCAAATAATGATATCATGTACACAGTTACTGGAACTAATTCCAGTACTGGTTGTCAAGGAACTGATTCAATTTATGTTAAGATAAGATCATTACCTAACGTCAATGCAGGATCAGATATTACGCTCTGTGAATTTGATTTTGATACGATTCACGCTACTGGAGCTAACTCTTACTCTTGGTCTCCAACAACGGGTATTAATAACTATTTGAGTGTTAATGGTACAAATTCATCTCCAAGAATTAGTCCACCTAGTGGTATATTAACTTACACAGTAACTGGAACAGATACATATCAATGTCAAAATACAGATCAAGTTCAAGTAGAAGTTTTTCAGTTACCTAACGCCAATATATATCCAAAACCAGGTTATTCAACTTCAATTTGCGACGGAAATATTACCTTAATTTATGGATCTGCAGGAGACGGAAATTTTTCGTATAGTTGGGCGGGAGGTGAGACAACTCAAGAAATAACAGTTAATCCAACCCAAACAACTACTTATTATACTACTATTACAGATTATTTAGGTTGTTCAGGTACAGATTCCATTGTAGTTACAGTAACACCAAATAACTATTCTATAGATTTAGGTGCTGACATTAATTTATGTGTTAACGATACTTTTGAATTAGACCCAACTGTTGTAGGTTGTGATGGCCTTATAGAACTTTACAATGAAGATTTTTCTACATCTGGTACTTATTTTTCATCCGGAAACAGTAACAACCGACAACTTGGAAGTACAGGTTTTTGGAACAATATCTCAGGTAATTCTGCAATGTGGCGAGAAAATACTACCACTACATCCTCAAGTAGTACTGGACCAAGTTCAGGAAATTCCGGAACTCCTGGGTATGTATACTTGGAAACTAGTAGTGGTTACGGAAATGATTACATAGAATCTAATACAATTTCTAATCAAAATATTTCTATATCCTTCTATTATCATATGTATGGATCAAGTATGGGAACTTTAAAGTTAGAATCATATAATGGAAGTACTTGGACACAAAGATGGTCGCTTTCTGGGAATCAAGGTAATTCTTGGAATCAAGTTACAGTAGATCTTTCAAATTACACAGTAACTAAATTAAGATTTAGTGGAACTAGAGGGAATGGTTTTAGATCTGATATGGCTCTTGATGATATTGTTGTTTCGTATCAGAACTCTTGTGCATATAATTGGACTACAAATGCAGTTAATGGAACTTCAGGCTGGAATTCAACTACTCAACAAGATTTATTGGTTTCTAACAGTGCCATATTAAATCATTCTGGAAATTATATTTTAGAATTGGTTGCTGGAGATGCATGTAGGGCAACTGATACAATAAATGTTACTGTCAATCCAATTCCTAATCCTAACGCTGGAAATGATACCACTATTTGTTATGGTGACACAATTACCCTAACCGGCTCAGGATCAGATAACTACTCATGGAATAATGGTGTTGTAGACGGTGCTTCGTTTGTTCCAACTACTTCTTCTTATTATACTGTAACTTCTAGTTTGGGCAGTTGTGATATTTCTGACTCATTGTTTGTGGATGTGGTAACTCTAGAAGATGCAACTTTCAGCTACATTTCAAATTCTTTTTGTGATAATCAAACTGATCCAGCTCCAATCATTACTGGTGTTTCCGGAGGAACATTTTCTTGTAGTGATGCTAATTTGGTATTTGTTGAAACCGGAAATAATACTGGGAGTTCCGATGGTATAATTGATTTATCTGCTACACCTGAAGCAACCTACACCATTACTTATCAAACCCCAGGAAATTGTTACGGTACTAGTACTTTTGATATCACAATTGAGCCTACACCAACAACCGTCAACCTTCAAAGTCCATCAGACATTGAAATTTGTGTTGGCTCAGATTTAGATATTTTTGGAAGAGTATTTGAATCTGGAATTACTGACGATGTAGGTCAGGGAAATGGATTAACTGTCGAATATGGTTATAGTACCGAAAATACCGATCCTAGTACATGGATTAACTGGAATACTGCAACCTATCATGCAGATGAAGGTAATAATGATGAATATAAAGGTACTTTAAATTCATTCCCTGTAGATACTTTTTATTTTGCTTTCAGGTATAAAATCAGCTCTACAAATTGTGATTATGTTTATGGTGGTTACAGTGATATTGGTGGTGGTTTTTGGGATGGAACAACTAACATATCAGGGAAATTAGTAGTAAATCCATTACCAATTGTTGGATCACGTACCGATACTTCAGTTTGTTACAATGACTTATTTACATTAAATGGAACAGGTGCCGAAACATATACTTGGGATAATGGAATTACCAATAATATTCCTTTCAACGCACTAAGTACAACTACATACATAGTAACAGGAACCGATACAAATTCTTGTGTTAATACTGATACTGTAACTATTTCAGTAAATCCATTACCAATTGTTTCATTTGATGGATTTACTTCTGGAGCAAGTACTGGAGCTGGACTAGATTTTGAAATCTGTTTTGAAGATAGTTTAACGTTGAATGGAACTGGAGCGGTTAGTTATACTTGGG
>JAYNHP010000044.1:0-538 GCA_038108155.1 Flavobacteriales bacterium
AAGGCATAAAGGTATTTTTAATTTATGGAACGCTTTTATTGAACTACAAAATGAGAATCCATCAGAATGGGAATTGTGGTGCTTAGGCACAGGAGAAGAATTTGAAAATAGAATTCTGCACCCAAAAATTAAACATTTTGGGTTTATACAACCTTTAGAAATAAATAAATATTTGTCACAGGCTGGTGTCTATATTTTGCCAAGTATTTTTGAACCATGGGGAGTTTCAGTACATGAGATGGCTGCAGCTGGATTTCCAATGTTGCTTAGTAAAAACGTTGGATCTTCGGAAGAATTTTTAGAAGAAAATATAAATGGATATCATTTTAGTTCTGTAAATAAATTTGAAATCAAACAAAAATTAAAAAAAATAATTAATTTAAATGATTCAGACTTATTAACCATGGGTAATAAAAGCTTTAATTTATCTTTGAAAAATTCTCCCAAAATTTGGGCTGAAAAATTAATTTCATTACTATGACTAAAATTCTTATTACTGGAGGAGCTGGGAATGTTGGTGGAGCACTGTCAAGAAAAT
>JAYNHP010000044.1:548-14093 GCA_038108155.1 Flavobacteriales bacterium
TTATTGTAGATGATCTATCCACTGGTTCCACTTCAAAATTACCTTCCAAAGAATTTTCCAACTGGAGCTTTGTTAACTGTGATGTTAATAATTATACAAGTATTTCAGAAATAATGCTAACCAATCATTTTGATTATGTTTTTCACTATGCTGCTGTAGTAGGAGTTAAACGTACCCAAGAAAATCCAATTATGGTTTTAAATGATATTGAAGGAATTAAAAATGTTTTACAGCTATCTAAAAACAGTTCTGTTAAAAGAGTATTTTTCTCTTCTTCCTCCGAAGTGTATGGAGAACCTGTTGAATTACCCCAAAATGAAGAAACAACTCCGTTAAATTCAAGAGTTCCCTATGCTATAGTTAAAAATGTTGGTGAATCATTTTTCAGATCTTATTTTAAATCCTATGAATTGCCATATACTATATTTAGATTTTTTAATACTTATGGACCTAATCAGAGTGAAGATTTTGTTATTGCTAAATTTTTAAAATCAGCATTAAAAAATGAAGATATTACGATTTATGGAGATGGATCTCAGACTAGAACATTTTGCTATGTAGATGATAATATAAATACTTGTATTAAAATATTTGAAGACAATTTAATGATGAATGATGTAATTAATATTGGTGGAGCTAAGGAATATAAGATTTTAGACGTTGCAAAATTGATAATTGAAAAGTTAAATTCTAAGTCAAAAATTATTCATTTGCCTGCTTTAAAAGAAGGGGATATGACTCGTAGAATGCCTGATAACTCTAAAATGTTAAGTATTATTCAAAATGATTTAATCTCTTTAGATTATGGATTGGATTTAATGCTTAAACATCCTGATTTTAGATACTAATGTGCGGCATAAACGGTGTTTATAACCATCAATCTATAGAAGATGTAGAAAATAAAGTCAAACAAATGAATAGTTTGACTAAGCACAGAGGTCCAGACTTTACTGACATTTATTTAGATTCAACAGTATGTTTAGGCCACAATAGACTCGCTATTATCGATTTAGACAGTAAATCTAATCAACCATTCACTTCTAATGATAAAAATTTAATTTTAGTTTATAACGGGGAGATTTATAATTTTCAAGAGTTAAAAAAACAGTTGTCAAGTTCTTATAAATTTAAGACCGAATCAGATACAGAAATAATTATTGCTGCCTACCAAACTTGGGGAATAGAAATGGTTTACAAGTTTAATGGTATGTTCTCCTTTGCTTTGTGGGATAAAACAAAAGAAGAACTTTTCTTGTGTCGAGATAGATTTGGTATAAAGCCTCTTTATTACCTAGAAATTAACCAAAGTTTAATATTTTCTTCTTCATTAAAAGCCGTTATTTCCTCATATCCAATAGATTTAAATATTAAAGAAGAAGATTTAATAGACTTTATTCAATATGGTACAGTACACCAGCCAAATACAATTTTAGAAAAAGTCAAATCTGTTCCTAGAGCTTCGTTTTTAAAAATTAGTAATCAAGAAACTAAAATTTTCGAATATTGGAATTTATTTGAAAATGCTATTCCTAATAAACCTGTTAAAGAACCATTAAAAAATCTTGAAAAATTAATTTTAGAATCCGTTGAAAATAGGTTGGTTTCGGATGTTCCTTACGGTATTTTTTTAAGTGGAGGAATTGACTCTAGCATCTTAGTGGCTGCTGCAAGTAAAGTTTCTAATAAAAATATAAATACATTTTCAGTAGTTTTCAAAGAGAAAAGTTTTGATGAAAGGAAATTTTCTAGAATGATGGCCTCTAAGTATAAAACCAATCATTTTGAACTAGAACTTCATCCTGAAGATATATTACACCAAATTGAAGAGCCTTTTAAATTCATGGACCATCCATCTGTAGATGGTATTAATACTTTTTTTATTTCTAAACAAGTTCATGAGAAGGGATTTAAAATGGCTTTGTCAGGTGCTGGTTCTGATGAGTTATTTGCAGGCTATCCAGTTTTTAAACAGGTATTTGAGCTAGAGAATAAAAAGTGGTTGTATTCATTTCCACCACAGCTAAGAAATCTTTTTGGTAAGCTTTTAATACAACAAAAACAGTCATTAAAATCAGAAAAAATGGCTGAAATACTAAATTTAAAATTATTACAGTTACCATACTTTTACCCAATATTTAGAAAAATATTCACCAACAATTCTATCTCTAAGTTGACCGACATTAGAAATTTATCTTATGAAAGTTATCCATTTGAGTGGGGCCTAAGTGAGATTGGTTCTAAAAAAAGAGGATTTAGTTATCCATTAATTAGTAGGATATCTGCTTTAGAGATTGAAACTTATTTACAAAATATTTTGTTAAGAGACTCGGATCAAATGGGAATGGCTAATTCTTTAGAAATAAGGGTTCCTTTTTTGGACCATAATTTAGTAGAGTATATTCTCTCATTACCCAACGAATTAAAATATCCTACATCTCCTAAAAAATTACTTATTGACTCCACTAAAGGTTGGATTCCAGATGAAATTATTTTTAGAAAGAAAATGGGCTTTGTTTTTCCTTGGGAAAAATGGATGAGAAATGAACTGAAAACATTTTGCGAACAATCTATTAACAGTCTTGAGAATATTTCTTTTTTTGAAATGAATTATGTTAATACCTTGTGGGTTAATTTTTTAAAAAACAAGTCACAAGTACATTGGCTTCAAATTTGGGCTCTAGTTGTCTTAGGGAAGTGGACAGCTAATAATAGTATAAAAAAATAGAATTGAAAAAAATATTAGTTTTTATCGATTGGTACATCCCAGCATATAAAGCTGGAGGTCCAATAATTTCTGTGAAAAATATTATTGATCATCTTTCAACTCATTTTTATTTTTATATTATCACTTCTAATTTAGATATAGATAATAAAAAAGTTATAGATGAATCAGAGTTAAATAAATGGATTTCTAAAAAAAATCATGAAATAATTTATTTAAATAGAAAGAACCAAAACATTACTTTTTTTAATAAAATCATTAACGATTTACGTCCTGAAATTATTTATTTGAACAGTATTTTTTCATATAAATTTTCTATTCTTCCAATTTTAGTTTCAAGAAAAAAGAAAAATATTAATAAAATAATTTTAGCACCTAGAGGTATGTTAGGAGAAGGTGCTCTAACAATTAAGAGATTTAAAAAAGTCTGTTTTTTAAAATTTATGAAATTTATAAGCTTCTATTCAAAAATTTATTGGCATGCTTCAACATATAATGAATCAACTGAAATTCAAAAGTTTTTTGGATTACAATCAAAAATTTCTGTCGCTCAAAATTTATCAACTAATAATGAAAAATTAAAGTTTAAAGTTGGTAAGTTAGAAAATGGGTTCTTAACAATTTTATATTTATCTAGAATTTCAAAAAAAAAGAATTTATTATTTCTAATTAAATCTATTATTAACTCTGAAAATAAAAATAAAATCAAGTTAAAAATTATTGGATTTTGTGAGGATGAAATTTATTTTAAATCTTGTATGAATCTTATCAATGAAAACCAAATTGACTATGAATTTATTGGTTCTATTCCCCACGAACAATTATCTAAATACTATCTAAGTTCTGATATTTTCTGTTTACCAACTCTTCATGAAAACTATGGCCATGTAATTTTAGAAGCACTCTCTTTTGGCCTTCCAATTATTATTTCACAAAACACACCTTGGAAAAATCTTGGAACTAAAAAAGTTGGATTTGATTTGCCTTTACTTTCTTCCTATTTCACATCTAAAATTGATTATTTTTTATCAATTGATAATTCTATTTTTTCTAACTATTCTAAAAATGCAATTAATTATTATAATGATATAAATCCAACAAATAAATTAGTTAAAGACAATATAAATTTGTTCTCATAATAATGAATTAAATTTGTTTTATTAAAATAAAGCTGTGAGTTTACAATCAGATTTTTCTAAATTTAATAATAAGGATTTTTATCCTGGAAATATTATTTTAATAACTATATGGTATTTAGTTAGTCTTATTTTTTTTAAATCTAATTGGTTACCTTTTTCATTTTTTAAAGTTTTTATTTTAAGAATATTTGGTGCCAAGATTGGAAAGTCTGTTGTGATTAAACCTACTGTTAATATCAAATACCCATGGAAACTATCCTTGGGAGATCATGTTTGGATTGGAGAAAATGTTTGGATTGACAATTTAGATAATGTGGATATTGGAAATAATGTTTGTATTTCCCAAGGTGCATTTTTGTTATGTGGTAACCATAATTACAAAAAAGAAAGTTTTGATTTAATAACCAAACCTATTAAAGTTGAAGATGGTGTTTGGATTGGAGCTAAATCAATTGTTTTGCCTGGTGTAACAGCAAAATCTCATTCTATTCTTTCTGCTGGTTCTATTACATCTAAAAATTTAGAACCTTACAGTATTTACAAAGGAAATCCTGCAGAAAAAGTAGGTATTAGAACTATTTCATGAAAATATCTATAATTACTGTTTGTTTTAATAGTCAGCAAACTATAAAAGCAACTATAAAGTCTGTTCTCAACCAATCTTACAAGCAAGTTGAATATATAATTATTGATGGAGTTTCTACAGATAACACTTTAGATATTATTAAAGAATTTTCAGATAGTATTGATATTTTTGTTTCAGAAAGTGATGATGGTATTTACGATGCTATTAATAAAGGAATTAATAAATCCTCTGGTGATGTTGTAGGTCTTCTTCATGCTGACGATGTTTTTGATAATAACACTGTAATTGAAAATGTTATGGGCTTATTTGATGAAAACATAGATATGATTTATGGAGATATTAATTATGTGGATAGAAAAGATATTAATAGAGTAATTAGGAGGTGGAAATCTGATATTTATACTAAAGGGAAATTTAAATGGGGATGGATGCCTCCGCATACTGGTTTTTTTATTAAAAAATCCTGTTATTTAAAATATGGTTTATACAAGCTTAGTTTAGGGAGTTCAGCAGATTATGAATTGATGTTAAGAATGTTTGAATTATACAATTTGAAATCTAAATACATACCAATAAATATTACGAAAATGAGAGTGGGTGGAGTTAGTAATTCTAGTTTAAAAAGTAGATGGCAGGCTAATAGAAACGATAAAAAATCTTGGGAAATAAATGGTTTAAAACCTTTTTGGTTTACTTTTTTAATTAAACCAATTATCAAAATAAAACAGTTTTTCTAGAAGTTAGCTCTCATTGTCCGTTTTGCTTTTTTCTTTTTGAAATTCTTGAATTGATAAGTATTATGCCTTCTATTGCCATAACTACTTTTTGACTTAAACTTTCTAGGCATTTTATATTTCATCAAATAATCTGCGTAATACATATTATTTTTAGTTGCAATTAACTTACTAAAAGAAATATTTAACATGAAAATATCGTCAAAACTTTTTGGATTTCCTCTAGTTTGCCCTATCGCAAAACTTACAGCCTGTTCTTCAGGACCGTTGTATTGATTTGCTATATTTTCTTCACCAGGATCATGGGCATAAACAGTTGAAATATCATCTAAATAATCTGTGTAATTTTTCATATACCTAAAGTATATTCCAAACTTATAAAAAGTTGCAGTTTTTAAAATTGCACCAATACCATAAGGTGTCGAGAAGCTTATTTGACTGTAAGGGTTTGCTTGTCCTTCTGTTTTTAATGGTCTTAAGCTTTCCCAATCTTTAATTGGGCTATTAGCATTAACTAAAAATGCACCCTTTGGATTGTGGTAAAATACAGAGCCGCCTACAAAAGCGTATAGATTTAAACTTGTTCTATATCTTCCTGTACGTCCAAGATCATTTATTTTAAAAAATGTATATTCTAAGCATGAATTAAGTTCAAATATTTGGTTTTGAAATCTTAAGTTTCTCCATCCTCTAGGCCCTGTAGAATTTGCATCGTCCCCACTAATTTTAACATAATTTATGCCAGAATTAATATGGATTTTAGAGTTTATCTTGTATCTGCCATATAATCCTGTTGTAATATTGGTTTGTTTTAAAACAATATCTCCTAAAAATCCTTTAGCTACTTCTTCAGTCCCTCCTATATCTCCAAGAAAACCTGTTCCACCAAAGTTTAATCCAATATCAAAATTGTATTGTGAATAAATTGGGTTTAAGATAGCAGTTAATGCAAAAGTAAATAGAACTATTATTCTTTTCATTAATGCAAATGTAATTAAAACTGAAAATAAACTGATTGAATTTATAAAAATAGGTTTTAATATTTTTTAAAATTTAATACTAAGACCTCCTCTTAAAAGTGCTCCGCCTAAACCAATTTCACCAACTAGACCATAATTCTCACTAAAAAAGTATCTTCCACCTAAACAAACTCTTACAGAAAAAGGCAATAATTCAGTATCATCATATTCATCTGTAAAATATGGATCATTACTTGTATAACTATTTTTCCTAGAATTTGTTCCTGCTCCAATTCCCAAATAACCATCAAAGTTTTCATCTTTAGTAAAATGGTAATTGAATCGAATGTGAATTCTAGTTCTCTCAGTTTTTAAATTGTAATTATAGGTTACTAAGTTTCCCGATCCATCAATATTATTTGGGTCAGTTGCTGAATAACCTTGTCTGTTATAAATAAAGTCTATTCCTACTCCAACATCGTCAGTAACCATGTATTCTGCAGAAAACCCCATAGGTCTTAAATATAAGCTCTTAAAGTTTTCTAGCGAGTCACTTTCAGGAAATAAATTTATTGTTCCTAATCCGTACCATGGACTTATAATTATATTTCCTTTTTTTACACAATGTAAATCTTTATCCATTGGGACTCCCATGCCTTCAGAAAAATCAACAGAGGGATTTTTTGTTTGTCCATAAAATAATATAGTAATAAAAATACTGAGAATAAGAGAAATAATTTTTTTCATGACAATTGTTTTATTATTATTTTTATTTAATATAATTCTATTTTGACTAAAAACCAAATAACCAATCTATTTAAAATTAAATATCCCATTATTCAGGCTGGGATGATATGGTGTAGTGGTTGGGAATTAGCTAGTGCTGTTAGCAACTCTGGAGGTTTAGGAATAATCGGGTCAGGCTCTATGTATCCTGAAGTTTTAAGACAGAATATTTTAAAATGTAAAGATGCAACCAATCAACCATTTGCAGTAAATGTTCCATTGTTGTATCCAAATATTGAAGAGCATATTAAATCAATTATTGAATTGAAAGTTCCAATCGTTTTTACATCAGCTGGAAATCCGAATACGTGGACTAAACAACTTAAACAAAATAATATTAAAGTAGTGCACGTTGTTTCCAGCGTTAAATTTGCACTTAAGGCAGAATCAAGTGGAGTAGATGCAATTGTAGCAGAGGGTTTTGAAGCTGGTGGTCACAATGGAATTGAAGAAACTACAACCATGTGTTTAGTTCCGGACGTTGCCAAAGCTATAAATATCCCTTTAATTGCTGCAGGTGGAATAATTGACGGTAAAAGTATGTTGGCAGCAATGATTCTAGGGGCAGATGGAGTACAAATGGGAACCAGATTTGTTGCATCTAAGGAATCTTCAGCACATGAAAATTTTAAGGATATAGTTTTAAAGGCCAAAGAAGGAGATACAAGGTTGACTTTAAAAGAAATAACCCCTGTTAGAATGATGAAAAATAAATTTTTTCAGGAATTGGAAGAACTTTATAAAACTAGTCCAACAAAAGAACAGCTGTTGAATAAATTAGGTAGGGGACGTGCAAAATTAGGAATGTTTGAAGGAGACTTAGAGTCTGGAGAATTAGAAATTGGTCAAGCATCTTCCCAAATAAATAATGTTTTTAGTGCAAAAGAAATCGTCCAGCAAATTATGACAGAATTTAATAGTGTAAAGTCTCAAATGTCCACATCTAATAAATTTATTTAGAAATACAACTTTGCCCTTAACTTTGCGTTTTAATAAAATGAATAAGTTTTTAAATAGCTCAAATAATTTTACCATCTTTTTTTCTTTGGTTTATTTATTATTCTTCTCTAATAATTCATTCTATTCACAATGTAATTCTCCTTGCTTTTGTCTACAAGTTGACGAAATTGGGGAAGTTTATATTGTTTGGGATACATTAAACATTACAAATATTAATCTTTTTGAACACCAATTTTATGCAGATACTGGGGGAGGTTTTGTCTTAATTGGCTCAGAATCTAATCCCACAGTTAATTCTTTTAATTTTCAAAATTATTTTGCTGGGAATAATGCTTCTTCCTATTTTATCAAAAGTTTATATGGTTCTTCAGGATCAAATTTTTATTTCAGCGATACTATCTCTACCATATTTTTTGATCTAGTTAATTTATTTGATGGAAGAGTAGCATTATCATGGAATCATCCTGTTTCAGTAAATTCACTCCCTTCAAACAGCCAGTATATAATAGAGAGTTCTTCTCCTTCAAATCCACCTACTTCAGCTATTTGGAATCAAGTTGTCTCTCTTCCCATTGATTCTTTAAATTATACAGATAATATAAGTATATGTTCCGCGTGGCTAAATTATAGAGTAAGATTATCCTCAAGTCCTTGCGATTTTGTTTCCAATTTAGATGGTGGATTTATTGAGGATCAACAAGCACCAGATGCACCAATAATTAATTTGGTAAGTCAAGATACTTCCAATAATCACCTATATATTGATTGGAATCCAAGCGTTGCTCAAGATGTTATGGCTTATATAGTTTTTAAATTTTCAAATGGATCATGGAACCCTTTAGATACTATTTTTGGAATACAGAATACCTCTTTTTACGATACTACAACAACTACTTTTCAGAACGACATCGTCATGTACTCCATTGCTGCTATGGACAGTTGTAGTTCTGGTAATCCACCACAATTTAATACTTCCTCTGCTGGTGATGAACACAATAATATTTTATTAAATCAACAGTATGAACAATGTACGGGTGAGGTTTTATTAAGTTTTAATGAATATATCAATTGGCCATTTGGTGTATCTAGCTATAAAATATATTATAAGAACGATGCTAATTTAAATTGGCAATTATTAGATTCCACTAATTCTTTAAATTATTCTTACATAATTCAACAAGGAAATATGAACTACAGTTTTATTGTAGTTGCAGAGTCAGATTCCTTGTCAATCAACTCTCTTTCTAATATTGTTGAGTTCTATGCAAATCAACCTCCAATTCCTCAATCCTCCTATATTTCACAAGTACAAGTCCATAGTGATACAATTTTTGTAAAATATATTGGAGATAATGGCATTGGAATTAAAAGTTTAAATATTTATAGATCTTTAGATAATGGAATAAGTTTTGAAATGATTGATTTTGAACCTAATCCTGTTTTTCCCTATACTTATTACGATTTAGATGTTTATCCAAGTGAAAGGTCTTACCTATATCAAATGTCAGTAACAGACTCTTGTCTTAATGAAGTCGCTTTTTCAAATTTTGGTCAATCCATTTTTTTAGATGGTAGCTCTGAAGATTATTTAATAAATAATTTAGTTTGGAGTCCCTATCAAAACTGGGAAAATGGAGTAGAGAGGTACGAGCTTTCTACTTTTAATAATTTAAACCCAACTTTTGAATTACTTATCGATTCAGATACTGCATTAAATTATCTACACGATTTTACCAATTTTTTAGAACCATTATTTGATGGTAATATATGTTACCAAATATCAGCAATAGAAAATCTGTCAAGTTTAGGTTCCTCAGGAATTAGTACTTCAAACATTAAATGTTTACAAAGTGAACCAATTATTTTTATTCCAAATGCATTAGATTTAAATGGTGTTGTAAATTATTGGAAACCAATAATTAAGATGATAGACTTTTCTGACTACAAAGTTTCTATATACAGTAGACAGGGGGAATTAATAGCATTATTGGACAATATAGATCAGATTTGGGATGGTAGAATTATGAATACAGGCAATATAGCATCTTCGGGAGTATATGTTTACCAGGTGGAATTTAAAAATCCAACTGGAAAGTACTTTCACAAAAAGGGACAAATAACTCTTATTAGATAAATTAAGTTTTTTGCTTTTTCTTTTTTGCTGCTGGGAAAAGAATATTGTTTAATATTAGTCTATATCCGGGAGAATTTGGATACAGATTTAAATCAGTAGGAGGGTCATTAACATAATGTCTGTAATCTTCTGGGTCATGTCCTCCATAAAAAGTCCATTGTCCTTTTCCGTACTCTCCATGAATGTATCTTGCAGTTCCAAAAACTTTGGATTCTCCCATCACCAAAACATTTGATTTTATCAAGCTAGACTTAAAATCTGTAGTTTGTCCCATAAAGCCTTTTATTACTCTCGTATGGTTTTGGCAAAGTAGAGTAGGTACTATGTCCCACTTTGCAGAAAAATCAAATAAGGTAAATAAGTCTTGATTTTCTGGAAGTTTATGTAACATAGTTCCATCAATATCTGAAAACTCATACTCCATTGGGTTAGACTTAAGTTTGAAATCTTTAAATGCTAATGTTTTATTATAATCAAGTTTGGATTGTGCATTTGGATCTGCTTTATCTCCATCAAACATATATTCACAAATATCAGTATTTTCAGCTGACATTGCTATGTCGTAAGAGTCAGTCCCAGAGCACATTGTGAATAAAAAACCGCCTCCGGCAATAAATTCTTTAATTGATTTACCAACTTGTAACTTAAGCTCGGACACTTTATTAAACCCTAATTCTTTTGCTCTTAGTTCTGCATTTTTCTGTTGTTGCATATACCAAGCAGCATTTCTATAGTTTCTGTAGAATTTCCCATACTGTCCTGTAAAATCTTCGTGGTGTAAATGAAGCCATTCGTATTTAAATAATTCATTTTTTATGATTTCTTTATCGTATATCTCATCGTAAGGAATCTCTGCATAAGAAAGTACAAGTGTTACAGCATCATCCCATGGTTGTTTGCCTTTAGGGGTGTATACTGCAATATTTGGAGCTTTTTCTAATCTTACAATTTCCTGGTTTACTTCAGGATTTGCAATATTTGATTTTATTTGTGCTACCTTAGAATTGGTGAGAATATTAAAACTAACTCCTCTAATAATGCATTCTTGTTGAATTGAAGAATTATTTTTAATCAAAAAGCTCCCTCCTTGGTAATTTAAAAGCCAATCAACTTCAATATCATTTTGTAATATCCAATAGGCAATTCCATAAGCTTTTAGATGATTGGTTTGATTATCTTCCCCCATTGGAATTAAAATAAATGATGCTGAGTAGGATGTGTTTATTAGAAGAAAAACTGATAATGTAATGATTTTTTTCAGAATTTTCATTTAGAAATAAATATTAGAAAGTTTTTAATTTTAAAAAGGATCATCATCGGAAGAATCGTCATTCATTTTTGATGGCATGGTGAAAGAGGAAATATCGTCTCCAAAATCATTATTAGGTTGTATTCCTGCGTTATACATAAAATCATTTTGGCTAAGGCCATCTAAATCTGAGAATTTAGCATATTTACCTATAAATTTTAATCTTACATCTTTAAGTGAACCATTTCTATGTTTTGCTATGATAATTTCTCCTTGGTTATTGCATGGTGAACCATCCGGCCACTCTGTGAGTTGATAGTATTCAGGACGGTAAATAAAACCAACAATATCTGCATCTTGCTCAATAGCTCCAGAATCTCTTAAATCTGAAAGCATTGGTCTCTTATCTCCTCCTCTTGTTTCAACAGATCTACTAAGCTGTGAAAGTGCAATTATCGGAACTTCTAGCTCTTTAGCAATTTCTTTTATAGATCTTGAAATATTACTTATTTCCTGTTCTCTATTCCCTCCTTTTCCCCCTGAACTCATTAATTGCAAATAGTCAATAATAATTAACTTAACATTATGTTGTTGTTTAAGTCTTCTACTTTTTGCTCTTAATTCAAAAATTGAAAGTGCCGGTGTATCGTCAATATATATTGGGGCTTCCGAAAGAGATTTGGTTCTTTCAAAAAATTGTTCAAATTCAGACTTGGAAAAATTACCTCTTCTTATATCTTCTGCTGGTATTTCTGCTTCTCCAGAAATTAATCTATTAACCAATTGTATGGAACTCATTTCTAAAGAGAAAATTGCTACAGGATGCTCGTAATCTACAGCAACATTTCTTGCCATAGACAATACAAAAGCTGTCTTTCCCATTCCTGGTCTTGCAGCAATAACTATCATGTCAGATTTTTGCCAACCGGAAGTAATTTTATCTAACTCTTTGAACCCAGAACCAACCCCATTAATGCCATCTTCCTTTTGCATAGCAATCTCAATTTCTGATTGAGCTTTGAAAATAAGAGAGGCCATAGATTCATAGTCTTTTCTGATATTTCCTTCTGTAACTTTGAAAAGTTCACTCTCTGCCTCGTCTAGTAAATTGAATACATCAGTTGTTTCATCGTATGCATTTTGAATTACTTTTCCCGAAATTCTTATCATTTCTCTTAAAATATACTTCTGAACAATAATTCTTGCATGAGATTCTGCATGGGCTGCAGATGCAATTCTATTGGTAAGTTGAGAAATATAATATGCTCCACCAACAAAATCTAAGTCTCCATTAGATTTTAATTTCTGTGTAACTGTTAATATATCGATACTTTCAGATGAAGAAAATAAATCTTGTATAGCCGAATAAATTTTTTGATGAGCCTCTTTATAAAAAATCTCAGGTTGGTGAATAATATCGATAACGTCATTTAAGGGCGATTTTTCTAGCATGAGTGCCCCTAATATAGCTTCTTCTAAATCAATTGCTTGAGGGGGAAGCTTTCCTATCCCAGATAGGTCTTGTGGCCTTGTAATTGCTTTTAGTGTAGATTTTTTTGGTATTTCAACTCGTTTTTCCATTCAAACAAATGTAAACTATTAAAGATTATCCATTTGATTTTGATGCTTTAAAAATTATCAAATAACTTTATTAACAAATGTTAGTAAACCTAAAAGTTAAAATATTAATTTTTGTTGCATCGACCCTACTTTACTGCGGGTGCACTAAAAAAGACAACAGTCCTCCGAATTTATTAGTCCAAAGTCCATTGTCCAATCAGTCTTTTCAGTTGCCCTGTGATATTAAAATTTCTGGATATGTGACAGATAATGATAAAGTAGATAGAGTAGAGGTGAATCTTGTTTCTGGAAATTCTGCTACTATTGTCCAAGGTTTTGACCTTAATGCGGATAGTTCATATTTTGAATATGATCTTTCTTTTACTGTAGATGATCTATTGCTTTTAAGCGGAAGTTATTTTATTAATATTAAAGCTTATGATGAGTTTGGAAATTTTACTTCAGAATTTATTTCTATTTATTTAAATGAAATCCCAAAAACTCTCCAATCATTAATTTATATAACTAATAATACCAACCAAACTTTTATTTATCAGCAAGACTCCACTGGGAATTCACAACTGGTTAAACAATTATTAGGAAACCATTTGCTATCCTTAGGAAATTCAAGAACTCAACACTTATTTGTAGGAACTGATCAAAATGGTGATTTCTTTGATTTGAATAATTTCACCAAACTATGGAATGTTCCAGTG
>JAYNHP010000045.1:0-13989 GCA_038108155.1 Flavobacteriales bacterium
TTTATATTGTCCTAAAAGCATCTAGCAAAATTGAAAAAGTTATTGGCGAAAACGGTATTGGAATTATTAGAAAGATATTTGGCGTAATTCTTTTGGCCATTTCTATTAAACTTTTCACCTCTAATATTAAGTTTCTACTTTAAAAAAGAAATAATAAATTTATTTAGTCAAGTATATTTTTTTTTGGCATAAAAATTGTTTATTTTAATATTGTAAAAATTGAATTATGAAAACATTAAAATTATTATTAGTTCTATTAATAACTTCAACCCTATTTAGCTCATGTGCTATTGTAAAGCCTGGAGAAGTAGGTGTAAGACAAACATTTGGAAGATTAAGAGGAAATATTATAGATCCTGGACTTGCTATAATTAATCCATTTACCACTACTCTAGTCAAAATTCCTACAAGAACAGTTAATAGAGAAGTAAAATTAAACTTACCATCCAAAGAAGGTTTGAATGTAAGCTCTCAAATATCCATTCTCTACCACGTAAAACAAGAAAAGGCTGTGGACATTATTAATGAAGTTGGAACAAATTTTGAAAGAGTTTTAATACTGAGTACTTTTCGTTCCGCCTCAGCGGATGTTTGTGCTCAATTTTTTGCAAAAGACATGCACTCTGGTAAAAGATCTGTTATTGAACAACAAATAAAAGATAAAATGACAAAACTTTTAGAGAACAGAGGATTTGTAATTGAAGCA
This sequence comes from Flavobacteriales bacterium, assembly GCA_038108155.1. Classification (GTDB taxonomy): domain Bacteria; phylum Bacteroidota; class Bacteroidia; order Flavobacteriales_D; family Parvicellaceae; genus MED-G20. The sequence continues at coordinate 707 of JAYNHP010000045.1, forward strand.
GTACTTTTAAAAAGTATCACACTTCCTTCGGGTCTTTATGCAGCAATCGAATCCAAGTTGAGAGCAGAACAGCAGGCACAGCAAATGGAGTTTGTTCTTTTAAAAGAGAATAAAGAGGCAGAAAGAAAAAGAATTGAAGCTGCTGGAATTAGAGATGCTCAACTTATTATCAAAGAAGGTATTTCAGAAGGCAATATAGAATGGAAAAGTTTAGAAGTATTAAGAGAAATTGCTACATCTAATAATGCAAAACTTATTATTACTGACGGAAAGACACCAGTTCTTATAAATCCTGATGAATAATGGATTCCCATGTAATTGATTATAAGATACATGGCGATGACATGCAAGTGGTTGCCATAGAGCTAGACCCTAACGAGACAGTAATTGCAGAAGCAGGTTCAATGAATTGGATGGATAGCGGCATCTCTTTTGAAGCTAAAATGGGAGATGGAACAGAACCTGACAGTGGAATAATGGGTAAATTATTTAGTGTTGGTAAAAGAGTATTAACTGGTGAATCTATTTTTCTAACTCACTTTACCAATATAGAAAGTGGCAAAAAGGAAGTAGCTTTTGCGGCTCCTTATCCAGGATCTATCATAGCGGTTGACTTAAATGAAGTAAATGGAGAAATACTTTGCCAAAAAGATGCATTTTTATGTGCAGCTATGGGAACAAATGTTTCTATTGCATTTAACAAAAGAATAGGCGCAGGTTTTTTTGGAGGAGAAGGCTTTATACTTCAAAAATTGAAAGGAAATGGACTTGCTTTTCTACATGCAGGTGGAACTGTAGTTAAAAAAGAATTGAAAAACCAGACCTTACTGATTGATACAGGATGTATTGTAGCATTTTCTACTGGTTTGGACTACAGCATAGAAAGAGCTGGCAACTTAAAATCTATGATTTTTGGAGGAGAAGGTTTGTTTTTAGCAACAGTTAAAGGAACCGGTACAGTTTATCTACAAAGCTTACCTTTTTCTAGAATGGCAGATAGAATTTTGCAAAATGCCCCAAAACATGGCGGTAAATCAAAAGGTGAAGGTTCTATACTTGGAGGATTAGGCAGAATGATAGACGGAGATAACTTTTAAATCTTATTGGATTCACTAACTCAAATTGTTCTAGGTGCATCTGTTGGGGAAGCAGTTTTAGGTAAAAAAGTTGGCAATAAAGCTATTCTTTGGGGTGCAATAGCTGGTACCCTACCAGATTTAGATGTTTTACTTCGATACTTCACAGATGAAATTTCTTCAACTCAAATGCATAGAGGTTTTTCACACTCTTTTGTTTTTGCAGTTTTAATTGCTCCTTTGCTAGGTTGGATTGCTAAAAAAATACATTCTAATTTAGTAGATGTTTCATTTAAAGATTGGACAAAATTATTTTTCTGGGCTACAGTTACTCACCCTTTACTAGATGCGCATACTACGTGGGGAACTCAGTTTTTTTGGCCATTTAATTACCGTTTAGCTTATCAAAATATTTTTGTTGTTGACCCTCTTTATACACTACCTTTTTTAATGTTTTTAATAATAGTGATGACGTTAAAAAAAGATAACCCTAAAAGGTCAAAATTTAATACCATTGGTCTTTCTGTAAGTTCTACCTATTTATTACTGACCTTAGTATTTAAATGGATTTCATTTCAAGAATTTAAAGAGGGGCTTCAAAATCAAAAAATTGAATATGTTGAAATGGATACTAAGCCCTCTCCATTAAACTCAATACTTTGGTCATCGTTAATAGAAACTGATAAAGGATACAGAACGGCTTATTACTCGCTATTTGACAAAAAAGAGATTACTTATTCAAAAGAGTTTTTAAAAAACCATCATTTATTAGAACCCTATTTAGAACAAAAAGTCATAAAACAATTAATTGATATTTCTGCTGGCTGGTATAGAATAGAAGAAAAAAATGGAAAATTGCTTTTTTGGGATTTAAGATTTGGTCAGATGGGGATGGATGTAAATAATGCCTCTTTTTTGTGGTATTACGAACTTAATACAGACAAGAATGGTAATGTGTCAGCTATTAAAAGACAACCAAAAATTAAAAATTTTAAATTGCTTTTTAAAGAACTTTTTAATAGAATTACAGGCAATAAATAATATAAATGGACTTTATTACAGAAATTTTAGGGACTAAAACTAAGGCGTCAACTAAATTCTTTAAAAAGAGAGAAATCATCCAAAAACAAGGATTTGTTTCAAAGAATGGTTTTTATGTTAAAAAAGGACTAATCAGGAGTTATTCAGTGGATGAAAAAGGTAAAGAACATATTTTTATGTTTGGTGCTGAAGATTGGATTATAGCAGACTTAGAGTCCAATGTATTTAATAAACCTACCCAACTGTATATTGACACTGTTGAAGATAGTGAGATAGTTATTTTCAGTTTAGATTATTTTAATCACGATCAATCAACTAAAGAAAAACTTCAAAAAAATTCAAAATTATTAACTAGAAGAATAGGTTCGTTACAACGAAGAGTTATTCAATTGATGAGTTCCTCTGCAAAACAGAGATACGAGATGTTCTTAGAAACCTATCCTCTACTTCCAAATAGAGTTCCTCAGAAAATGATAGCCTCATATTTAGGAATTACACCTGAAGCGCTCAGTAAAATAAGAGGACAACGGTAATAAATTTTATTTCTTAATCTAGATTAACAGAATAGCATTTTTATTTTTAGAATTTAGCAAATCTAAAATATAAAAAATGAAATTTAAAATATACTCTTCAGTAATAGCACTTGCATTCTCTGTTTTTGGAGTCAATGCTCAAAAAGTAAATATACAAAAGTCTAAAGTAGAATGGATTGGTGAAAAAATAGGTGGTCAACACAATGGGGAAATTCAACTCAAGAGCGGAGAAATTCAATTTATAAATAACAAAATTAAAACTGGTTTTTTTTCTATTGACATGAATACTATAACATGCACAGATTTAGAAGATCCAGGATACAACCAAAAATTGGTAGGACATTTAAAGTCAAATGACTTTTTTGGAGTAGAAAAACACCCAATTGCAACTTTTAAAGTGACCAATTCATCATCCTTTAAAAATAATGAGGCAACTCTAACAGGTAATTTAACTATTAAAGGAATTACCAAAAAAACAACATTTAAAGTAACTAAAAGTAAAAATATTTTTACAGCAAATCTTGATGTTGACAGATCTGAATTCAATGTAAGATATGGTTCTAATTCATTTTTTGACAACTTAGGAGATGCTGCAATTTATGATGTTTTCAAACTAAAAATTAAACTAATAACCAACAATTAAACTATGAGTAAAGACAGACCAAAATGCGGATGTGGCAACACTGGTGATCCAAATGGATATTGTGATGGATCTCACGCAAACAATTAACTTTAAAGCCCTTCGGGGCTTTTTTGTTATAAAATTTTAACATAAAACTAAATCATAAAAAACTATATTTGCACTTCTTAAACACCTATGAAAATTCGAAAAATTATTATTTCAGTTATTCTATTAATTCTAATAGGACTGTTTTTTATGGTTGGAAGTATAAGCTATCAGTCTGGCGTTAATTTCGGAGAAGCCAACGCCGAGGAAATAAGAGCTTCAAAAATTAAAAACGTAAGCGCTGTAGTATCTTCCAAATTTGTCAATGTGGAAATGGTTTCTAATGAGACCTATCCAGTGATGGTTTCAGGTTCTGGAAGAGTTATGGCAGGAACCATGATTAACATTTCATCTGAAGTACAAGGTCTATTAAACAGCCCTATTTCTCTTAAAAAGGGAACTTCTTTCAAAAAAGGAGATTTACTTTTTAGAATAAGAGATACAGATGCAAAGTTGATGCTTGCTGCTAGAAAAAGCAATTATCTTAGCCAGTGGACTTCTGTCTTGCCAGATTTAGCAACAGACCATTCAGAACAATATGATAAATGGTATGATTTTTTTAATTCTATTGCAGTTGACCAGCCTCTTGAAGAATTTCCAAAATTCACTACTTCAAAAGAAAAAAACTTTATTATATCAAGAAAACTTTTGGCCGAATATTTAAATATCAAAAGTGATGAATATAGGTTAACAAAATATTTCCAAGTGGCTCCTTTCAATGGCTCTATTGTAGAGGCCTTTATTGACCAAGGTGCAATTGTAAATCCAGGAAGTCCTGTTATTCAAATAATAAGAGATGACGAGCTGGAGATAGAAATTCCTCTAGCTGTAAAATACATGCAAAAAATTAAAATCGGAAGTCCTGTTACCTTAATAGAGAACGATATTGAATTTAAGGGAAAAGTAGTTCGTATTGGTAACTTTATCAATGCTAAAACACAAAGTGTTCCTGTTTATGTAAAGCCAATAAATAAACTTCCATTGTATTATGGCATGTATGTTAAAGCAAAGTTAGAACTCAATGCTTTAGAAATGGTTAGTAAAATTCCAAGAACTGCAATTTTTGGGGAAAATAAAATCTATACAGTCAATAAAGACAGTACCATCCATAGTACTGAAATTAATATAAGATCTAGCGACGATAGATACTATTATGTAGATAACCTTAAGGATTCTATTTACTATCTCCCTCAGCCAATTATTAATGCAAAAGACAGTTTTAAAATAACTCCGATTTTTAAATAAAATGAAGAAACTTATAGCCTACTTTATAAAGTTTCCAATTTGGGCAAATGCACTAATTGTTATTACAGGAATAGTTGGTCTTTTGAGTTTGTTTTTAATGCCTAAATCATTCTTTCCAGAAATGAATCCCAATAGGGTTTACATTACTGTTTCCTATCCTGGAGCTTCACCAAAAGAAATTGAAGAAGGTATTACAACAAGAATAGAAGAATCACTTAATGGTATTCAAAAAGTCAAAGAAATTACTTCTAAATCGTCTGAAAATGTTTCTAATATAACAGTTACTGGCGAGGAAGGAGTCGATGTAGACGAAATGCTACAGGACGTAAAGAATGCTGTAGACGGAATCACTCAATTTCCTGCAGGTGCTGAAAAACCAATTGTTTATGCCCAAACTTCAAGAGGAATGGGTGGAATGAGTAATGTTGTTGGTTTTTATTCTTTATACGGTCCTGACAATCTTTGGGAACTGAAAAAGATGGCCGAGAAAATTGAAAGAGATTTACTTGCCTCCAAAGAAATTAGCCAGATAGAAGTTCTAGGTTATCCTCCTGTTATAATCGCTGTAGATATTAGAGAAAATGATTTACTAAAATACGGACTCAATTTCAACTTTATTTCCAATGTAATAAGAATGAGTAACATTGATCTTTCTGGAGGCAGTGTTAAGACTAATGAAGAGGAAATAATTATTCGTTCTATGAATCGGTCTACTGATCCTGAAATAGTGAAAGAGATAGTAATTTTCGCAAAACCAGACGGAGATGTAATTAAGCTAAAAGATATAGCAGATGTAAAATTAGATTTTTCTGAAGTTCCCATGAAAAACTATGTAAATGGAAAGCGAGGAGTAAGTTTTATTGTTAAAAAAACAGTGGATGAAGATTTAGATAAAATTGCAGACGAAATGTCTTCCTACATCTCAAAATTTAATAAAAAGCAAGAAAAATTTAAAATGCGTTCTCTTTTTCAATTTGCAGATCTTTTGGACCAACGTATTGATACTCTCTCCAATAATTTAGTAATTGGATTATTTTTAGTTTGTCTTGTCTTAGGACTGTTTTTAAGTTTACGATTATCACTTTGGGTAGCATTTGGAATCCCTTTTTCATTTATAGGAATGATTTCTTTTGGAATACTTTATGGAATGACTATAAATATGATTTCTTTATTTGGAATGATATTGGTCGTTGGAATACTGGTTGACGACGGAATTGTAATTGCAGAAAATATATATGCGCATTTTGAACGTGGAAAATCTCCAATGAGAGCCGCTTTGGATGGTACTAGCGAAGTAATGAACGCAGTTTTAACTTCTGTTTTGACTACAGTATTTGCATTTTCTACTTTACTATTTGTAGGTGGGGAAATGGAAATGATGGAGGAAATGGCATTTAGCGTAATTGCTTGTCTGTTGTTTTCTTTAATTGAAGCATTTTTGATATTACCCTCTCACCTAGCAAGTAAAAAAATACTTAAGCCCAACGATAGTAAGTTTCGATATTTATTAAATAAAGGAGTTAAATACGTTAGAGATGGCTATGGAAGAGTGTTAGAGAAAATGCTTAAAAGACATCGTTTGCATGTGTGGGGGCCTATGGGCTTTATTTTTTTAATTGTTGTCTTATTTAACTTTGGATGGATAAGATGGACATTTTTCCCTAGTATTCCCTTTGACAGCATTCTTGTTGAGTTTACTTATCAGCCTGGTGAAAGAGAAAATAAAACAGAGAACTTTCTTTGGTATTGTGATTCTATTGTTGAGCAATACAATCAAGAGTTAATTGATAGATACAACGACACCATAATAACTTACAAGTCTGTAAGTGTCGGAAGTACAGAGAACCTTGGAGAATATGGATCTCATGTTGGTTCTGTAAGGATTTCTGTCAAAGAAAATGAATACATTTCCACTATTGATATGTCTAATGAATTGAGAGTCAAATTCCCAGAAGACTCCATTAGACTATTAGAAAAGTTTACTGTAGGTGGCCAGCAAAGATTTGGAAAAGAAGTATCTATTTCTTTACAAAGTGAAGAAAGCAAAGAACTTGAAACAGCAGCAAATTGGATGAAAGATCAAATAAGTGGTTTGCCAGAAGTTAAAAGCGTTTTAGACAATAGCGGAATTGGCAATAGAGAATTACATCTTGAACTTAAATCCAAAGCTTATTTACTTGGATTAAATGAAATGGCCATTTCCAATCAAATAAGGCAGGGTTTCTTTGGTCAAGAAGTACAAAGATTAATTAAGGGAAGAGATGAAATAAAAATCTGGTTGCGTTATCCATTTTCTGATAGAAACTCAATAGCAGATATTGAAAATACTAGAATAAAAACTGATTTAGGTCAAGAATTCCCACTTAAAGAACTGGCAGATTATTCTATAAAAAGAGGTAAAGTAAAAATTAACCATATTGATGGTAAAAAAGAAATAAGAATTGATGCCCGTTTGGTTGATTCCGAACTTTCTGGACAAGTAAATTCTCAAATAGAAAGAGAAGTTCTTCCAAAACTACTATCCATGTTTCCAAATGTTAATTACCAAATTAAAGGACAAGCAGAAAGAGCCCAAGATTCTGGAGAAAGATTAGGAATAGCATTTTTAATTAGCATTATCTTGATAATGATGACTATTTCTCTAAACTTTAAATCTTTCTATCAAAGTAGATTAATTCTTATGGTAGTTCCAGTTGGAGTTTTCAGCGCATTATTAGGCCATGGTATAGTTGGAAAACCTTTTTCTACTTTAAGTGTTTGGGGGGTGGTTGCACTAATAGGAATTTTAGTTAATGACGCCGTTGTTATGTTAGATCAGTTTAATAAAAATTTAGCAATGGGGATGCCCATTAAAGAAGCTGTTTTAAAAGCTGGTGTTTCAAGATTTAGAGCAATAATTTTAACTACCATTACAACGGTTGCAGGCTTATATCCTTTAATTTTAGAAACTAGTTTCCAAGCACAATTTCTAATTCCTATGGCTATTTCGGTAGCTTATGGAGTATTATTCGGAACAATTATATTATTGCTTTATTTTCCTCCACTTATATTGTATTTCAACGATATTAAAAGAACTAGGAAGTGGATATGGGAAGGTGGAGAGAACGCTCCTGGATGGGAAGTTGTAGAACCAGTTTTAGAAAATCAAAAAAGAATTCAAGAATTTGATGAAAAAAATCACTAGTATATTAATTTTTTTTCCTTTTATATTTTTTTCACAGGATTCATTAAGCTTAAGTAAGGCTATAGAAATTGGTTTGGAGAAAAACTACGATATAAGACTTACCTTAAAAAATGTTGAAATAAATAAAATATTTAATAATTGGGGAGAAGCTGGGAGATTACCACAAGTTAATATTAATGCTGGTCAAAATAATTCTATATCAGATCAAAGAAATAATCCCATATCGTTCGCTCCATATCTTTTTCTATCCAACGACGTTAGTAGTGGGTTAGCTATGAATTGGACTATTTTCAATGGCTTTGCTGTAAGAGCTAATAAGACAAAATTAGAGCAATTAGAACTGCAAAGTGAGAACACAGCAACTCTTGCTATAGAAAACACCATTCATGGGATAATTCTTGCTTATTACCAAGCTAAAATGCAAAAAGAGCAACTAACTCTAATGAATAATGTAATGACTCTCAGCAAAGAAAAATATAATCAGCAACAAGTTAAGAGCAATTTGGGTATTGGAGTAAAGTTTGATTTATTACAATTTGAAGGAAATTTATATACTGATAGTTCTAATAAAGTTCTTCAAAATTTAGCTCAAAGAAATGCCACTAGAAACTTAAATCTTATAATGGGTGAAGATGTGGATAAAGAGTGGAATTTAACGTCTGAGATTAAACCCGATTTAAATACTAAAGACTTAAGTACTCTAAAAAAAGAAATGCTTTCTAATAATACCAACATTAAAAATCAATATATAAATATAGCATTAACTCAGCAAGATATTTCTCTTGCAAAATCTCAATTTTTCCCAGTTATAAATTTCAATTCTGGATTTAATTCTAGTGTAGGAGTGTTAAACACCAACGATGTTAATTCTCCGATTTCAAATGCGCAAAGTAAAAATCTAAACTATTATGGAAATTTTACACTTAATTTTAAACTATACGATGGTGGAAAAGTGAGAAGAGGAATTAAGGCTTTAGAACTACAAAACGAAGTAGATCAACTAAGAACATCTCAGATGATAGATCAGCTTAATTTTGAGTTAACTAATGTATATGAACTTTATTTGACAAGACTTCAAATATTTGAATTAACTAAAAAAGCTTTTTTAGTAGCTAAAGACAATATGGATATAGCAAAACTAAAAGAAGAAAGTGGACTTATAAATTCATTTAATTTTAGAGATATACAAATGGCTTATTTATCGGCAGGTGTTGCTTTGTATCAAGCAAGTTATGACTTACTTGAATCTAATGCTACCCTACTAAAAATGACTGGGAAAATTATTCAGAATAATTAAAAAAATTTAGAATAATAGTATGCATGCATACTAAATTTTTATATATTTAAATATATGAAACCAAACGAAACAGCGGATTTCCATATAAGATGGGCTTGGTACAATATATCTAGAATGTATAATACACAAGCAAACGAGTTTGGTGGAACTATGGCTATAGGATACACATTATTAAATATTGACAAAGAGGGAACACCATCTATGAAGCTGGGTCCGAAAATGGGAATGGAACCAAGAAGCTTAACTAGAATGATAAAATCGCTAGAAGAAAAAGGGTGGATAGAAAAAAGGATGGACAAAAGCGATAAGAGAATGGTAAATATTCACCTTACTGAAACTGGAAAAAAAATGCGAAACCTTTCAAGGAGTTCTGTAATAAAATTCAACAAGACAATTCAAGAAAAAATTAACAACAGTGAATTAAAAACATGTTTTAAAGTTCTAGGTGAAATAAACCAACTTATAGACAACAACAAAATATTTTAAAAATGATTAAAAACATAAAAAAAGTAGCTGTATTAGGTTCTGGAATTATGGGTTCGGGGATAGCTTGCCATCTTGCCAATGTAGATATAGAAGTTTTCTTATTGGATATGGTGCCAGAAGATAAACTTTCTGAAAAAAATAAAAAATCTAGAAATAGCTTGGTGGATTCATCTTTATTGAACTCTGTAAAATCCAAACCTTCTCCCCTTTTTACAAAGTCAAAATTAAAAAATATTACTACAGGTAATTTTACGGATGATTTTGATAAAATAAAAGACTACGATTGGATAATTGAAGTTGTGGTAGAAAGATTAGAAGTTAAAAAAATTATTTTGGAAAAAGTAGATCAATTCCGAAAAAATGGAACTTTAGTATCTAGCAATACATCTGGGATTCCTATTAATTCCATGTTAGAAAACAGATCGGAAGATTTTAAAAAGCATTTTTTTGGAAGTCATTTTTTCAATCCAGCTAGATACTTACGATTACTAGAAATAATACCAACGAACCACACCAATAAAGAAACCATTGAATTCATGATAGATTTTGGTGAAAAAATACTTGGCAAGAGTAGTGTTTTATGTAAAGATACTCCTGGTTTTATAGCCAATAGAATTGGTGTATTTGCCATTCAGGAACTATTCCATACTGTGAAAGAAATGAAACTATCTGTAGGAGAAGTAGATTTACTAACAGGACCTATTATGGGGCGTGCAAAGTCAGCTACTTTTAGAACATGTGATGTGGTAGGCTTGGATACATTGGTTCACGTTGCAAATGGACTAAAAATAAATTGTCCAACAGACGAAAGAAACCATGTATTTGAGGTTCCAGACTTTGTTAAAAAAATGACGGAAAATAATTGGCTTGGCAGCAAATCTGGACAAGGCTTTTATAAAAAATCTAAAGACGAAAATGGAAAAAGAAATATTCTAGAACTTGACCTTTCCAGCCTAGAATATTCAAAGAAACCGAAGTCGAAATTTGAAACTATTTCCAAAGCCAAAAAAATTGAAAATTTAACTGAAAGAATGAAAGTTCTATTTAATGGAAAAGATAGAGCTGGTGAGTTTTATAGAAAAGTATTTGCGGGGCTATTTAGTTACTCTTCTTGTAGAATTCCTGAAATATCAGAAGATATATTTTTATTAGACGAAGCAGTGAAAGCTGGATTTGGTTGGGAAATGGGACCTTTTGAAATGTGGGACGCTGTTGGTTTTATTGAAGGGTTAGATACAATTAAAAAGCTTGGTCTCAAAACACCTAATTGGATAGAAAAAATTGAAGGAAATATCGACTTTAATTTTTATGGCTTAAAACAAGGTATTAAATACTGCTACGACATTAAAACTGAGCAACAAAGAATCATTCCTGGGTTAGAGAATATAATATCTCTTAAAAGCTTGGACAAAAGCTCTTTAGTTTGGGGAAATAAAGAAGCCTCTATTTTAGATATTGGAGATGGAATTATCAATGTTTCTTTTCATTCTAAAATGAACACGATAGGGAGCGAAATTTTACAAGCATTAAACCATGCTATTGATTTGGCTGAAGGTGGTAAATACAAAGGAGTTGTTATTGCAAACGAAGGCGCTAATTTCTCAGCTGGAGCCAATGTTGGTATTCTTTTTATGCTAGCAGCTGAGCAAGAGTATGAAGAACTTGATATGGCTATAAGAGAATTTCAAAATACAACAATGAGACTTAGGTACTCATCCATTCCAGTTGTTGCTGCTCCACATGGTATGACTCTAGGTGGTGGTTGTGAAATATGTTTGCATGCGGATAAAGTTATTGCACATGCTGAAACTTATATGGGATTGGTTGAATTTGGAGTTGGGCTTATTCCTGGCGGTGGAGGAACCAAAGAAATGGCCCTAAGATTCTCCGACGGATTAAAGCAAGGAGATATGAGAATTAATAGATTTAGAGATAATTTTTTAACCATAGGTCAAGCCAAAGTTTCTAGCTCAGCTTCAGAAGCAATAGAATTGGGGTTTTTGAGAAAAGGAATAGATGAAATAATAATCTCAAGAAAAAACCAACTTACATATGCCAAGGAAATGTGTCTGAAACTATATGAAAAAGGATATGTCCAAAAAAATATTCGTAAAGATATTACAGTTTTAGGGCAAGAAGGACTTGGTATAGTTTATGCTGGCGCAAATTCTATGAAATCTGGTAACTACATGTCGGAATACGATCAAGTTATTTCAGAAAAATTGGGCTATGTGCTAGCAGGCGGAGATTTATCTCAACTAACTGAAGTATCGGAAAAATATTTACTGGATATAGAGAGAAAAGCATTCTTAGAATTATGTTCTGAGAAAAAGACTCTAGAAAGAATTCAAAGCTTGTTACAAACAGGTAAAATTTTAAGAAATTAATAATCATACGTTATGAAAACAGCATATATAGTAGGTGGATATAGATCGGCCGTTGGAAAATCTGGTAAAGGAGTTTTTAGATTTACTAGACCAGATGAAATGGGCAAACAAGTTATACAACATCTATTAAAAGATTTTCCAGAACTAGATACCAATAGAATAGACGATATCATAGTTGGAAATGCAACTCCAGAAGCTGAACAAGGTCTAAACTTAGCTAGAATGATTTCACTTATGGGTTTAAATACAGATAAAGTACCTGGAATGACCATCAATAGATATTGTTCTTCGGGACTACAAAGTATTGCGCTAGCAAAGTATCAAATTGAGTCTGGTGCTGCAGATTGTATTATAGCTGGAGGCGTAGAGTGTATGTCTCCTATTCCTTTTGGAGGATGGAGAATTGTTCCCCACTATAAGGCAAGTAAAGAGAATCCAGAATGGTATTGGGGAATGGGACTTACAGCAGAAGAAGTAGCAAAAAGATTCAAAATTAGTAGAGAATCTCAAGACGAATTTGCATTACAGTCTCATTTGAAAGCAATATCTGCAATTGAAAACGGTCGATTTGAAAGCCAGATAGCTCCCATAGAAATCAATCATATTTTTCTGGATGAAGAAGAAAAGAGACAGGAAAAAAAATACTTTGCTAAAGTAGATGAAGGACCAAGAAAAAACTCAAATATTGAATCCCTTAAAAAATTAAGGCCTGTATTTAAAAATGGAGGAACTGTAACAGCAGGAAATTCCTCTCAAACATCGGATGGAGCAGCGTTTGTAATGGTAATGTCTGAAGAAATGGTCAAAGAAATGAATATAGAACCTGTCGCTAGACTAATTAGCTATAAGGTAATTGGACTAGCTCCCGAAATAATGGGCGTTGGTCCATTGTATGCAATTCCAGAAGCATTAAAGCATGCTGGAATGAAACTTGGAGACCTTGAGCAAATAGAACTAAATGAAGCATTTGCTTCTCAATCAGTAGCTATAATTAAAGAACTAGGACTCAACCCAGAAATAGTTAATGTAAATGGAGGTGCAATCGCTTTAGGACATCCTCTAGGATGTACTGGTGCAAAACTAAGTGTTCAATTGCTAAATGAAATGAGGTTAAGAAAACAAAAAATTGGAGCAGTTACCATGTGTGTAGGTACAGGTCAAGGGGCTTGTGGAATATTTGAACTTTTAAACTAAATATATAGAAATGGAAATAAAAGAAATTGAAAAGACAGAAATCCTAAAAGGAGGCGAATTCTTAGTTAAAGAAACCAATGCAAGTGAAGTTTTTATAAGGGAAGAGTTTGGAG
>JAYNHP010000046.1:0-13491 GCA_038108155.1 Flavobacteriales bacterium
CCTTTTCAACAATGTATTCGTATCAAGCCATTTTAAATCAAAAATGGACTATCAATTTTGGGCTAAAGGCTTCTTTTGTACAAAAGAGTTTGGATTGGGGAAACGTAATTTGGGGAGACCAAATTGATCCTTCACAAGGAATTGTAAATCCTACTCAACAAGCACAAGGGAATAATGGATTATATGTAGACTTTTCATCTGGATTTATACTATTTAGTAAAAATCTTTTTTTAGGTGCCTCTTTTGATCATTTAAACAAACCTAACGAGACATTTTTTTATAATATTAAAGACAATAATGCTTTTAATAAAATTCCTATTCGCTCTTCTTTTCACGGAGGTTATAAAATTAAAGTCCTACAAAATGGTCTTTTTCATAAAGAATTATTTCTTTCGCCTGAATTTGTAATTGATTTACAATCTAATCTTAAAAGATACAATTTTGGAACTTATTTTGAAGATGGAATGTTTGACTTGGGGTTTTGGTATAGACATACAAGGTTTTTAGATGCTAATAGTGAAAACTTTTCTCCACAGGACGCATTTGTAGTTGTTATCGGAATCGAAAAAAATAAAATGAGATTTGGTTACTCTTATGATTTTAATATTTCAAACCTAACTACATCTTCATTGGGTTCACATGAAATTTCATTTTCAATTGATTTACCAGAAAAACGGGTTCATAATTCTAAATTTAGAGTTGTAGAATGCCCTCAATTTTAGCAAATGAATATAGATATTGGAGATGTTTTTCCAGATTTCATACTTAGTGATGAAAATGGAGAAGAATTTGATTTAGACAGAGATTTAACCAGTTCCTATTTGGTATTGTACTTTTATCCTAAAGATGAAACTCCTGGTTGTACTAAACAAGCATGTTATTTTAAAGATTTTTACGAAGATTTTAAGGAGTTTGATTGTGAGATTATTGGTTTAAGTAGTGATAATAAAAATAGTCATGAAAAATTTAAAAATAATTACAGTTTGCCGTTTAAGTTGTTGAGTGATAAGAATTCTAGACTTAGAAAAAAATTGAAACTTCCAAAAGACTTTTTTGGCCTTTCGCCCGGAAGAATTACATTTTTAATCGATAAAAACAAAAAAATATTATTTATTCATAGATCTTCCCTGAATATGAAGAGACATATTAATTCAGTTTTAAGATATTTAAAGAAAAACCACTAATTTTACTATTAATAATTATATGAAAACTAGATTACTTTTTTTTATTTTTTTTGGAACTTTTATAAGTGTTTCGAGTCAATTAACTAATGAATTAATATGGGCTTCAGGTACTTTCTACCCAAAGACTATTAAAGGAATTAATCCTTCAAAAGACGGTAATTTCTACACATCTATTGAACAAGATAAATCTAAGACCGAAATTGTTAAGTACGATTACAAGACAAATAAAAAGGTAGCTACATTATTTTCAAATATTTCCTTTAATAATTTTGAGTTTTCAGATTATAAATTAAGCAATGACCAAAACTGGTTACTTTTATTTAATTCTAAAGAGTCTATATACAGAAGATCCTCAAAATCATTTTACTATCTTTACGATATAAAGAACAACATACTAAAACCTCTTGCAGATTCTTCTTTAGGAAAACAGCGTTTAGCTAGTTTTTCACCAGACAATAAAAAAGTTGCGTATGTTAGAGATAACAATATTTATTATAAATATTTATCCGATACTTTAGAAATTCCAATTACGAATAATGGAGAAATTAATAAATTAATAAATGGTGCTACAGACTGGGTTTATGAAGAGGAATTTAGCATTCATAAAGGGTTTTATTGGTCTCCGGACGGTTCTAAAATAGCTTATTATGTATTTGATGAGAGAGATGTAAAACAGTTTGAAATGGAGATGTATGGCGATTTATATCCATCTCAGTATAAGTTTAAATATCCCAAAGCTGGAGAAGATAATTCTTTAATCGCTGTTAAAGTTTATGATTTAGACAATTTAAAAACTTTTGATTTTGATATTGGAAATAACCCTGATATCTATATTCCAAGAATGATTTGGTCCAAGGGAAATAATGAACTTATTGTATTTAAAATGAACAGACTGCAAAACAATTTGGAACTTCTTTCAGGAAAGTTTAACAGTCAAAATAATCCAATTAGTGGTATTAAAATAAATAAAGTTTACAGTGAAACAAGTTCTACTTACATAGACATACACGATAATACTTTTTTCATCAATAAAGATGAATTTATTTGGACTAGTGAAAAAGATGGATTTAATCATATATATCTTGTGAATTATTCTAATAATACAGAAAGAAAACTAACTTCTGGAAAATGGGATGTTTCAGAAGTTTATGGGTATAATTCTAAAGATCATACTATTTATTTTCAAGCTGCTAAGATAAGTCCTACAGAAAGAGAAATTTATTCTTTGAATTTAAAAACAAATCAATTAAACCAAATATCTACTTTAAAAGGAACTAATGAGGCTGCATTTAGTTCTAATTATAAATTTTTTATCAATTTTCACTCTGATGCAAACACTCCTTTCACAATAACTTTAAATAACAACAAAGGTAAATTGCTTAAAGTTTTAGAGGATAATAAAAAACTTAATAAAAAGATGGATGATTATGATTTGGTAGAAAAAACTTTTTTTAAAATTCCAAATCAAGAAGGTATAGAGCTTAATGCATGGATGATGAAGCCAAAAGTTCTAGATACTGTTAAAAAACACCCTTTACTTATGTTTGTTTATGGTGGACCTGGAAATAATACAGTAAATAATGCTTGGTCATGGATGAATTACTTTTGGTTTCAATATTTAGTCAAGCAAGGTTTTGTTGTAATTTCTGTAGATAACAGAGGAACTGGTTATAGAGGAAGAGACTTCAAACACTCTACCTATTTACAATTAGGTAAGTTAGAAACAGAGGATCAAATTTCTGCTGCTATTCACATGGGAAAATTAAATTTTATAAATAAAGATAAAATTGGAATTTTTGGATGGAGTTATGGTGGATATATGTCCTCACTTTGTATTTCAAAAGGTGCGGATATTTTTAATTCTGCAATTGCAGTTGCTCCTGTAACCAATTGGAGATACTATGACAATATTTACACAGAAAGATTTATGAGAACCCCTAATGAAAACGGAGAAAACTACGATGTTAATTCTCCAATTAATCATGTTAATAAAATAAAAGGCAACTATTTATTGATTCACGGTACTGCAGATGACAATGTACACTTTCAGAACTCTATGGAGATGGTAAGTTCTTTAGTGAAATCGAATATAGAATTTGATTTTTTTGCCTATCCGAATAAGAATCATGGAATTTATGGCGGATACACAAGACTTCATTTGTATAATAAAATGACAAACTTTCTAATAGATAATTTAACAGAATGAAATTTAATATTAAACTGGTATTAGTTATACTATTTATAAGCTCATTTTTAACTGGAAATTCCCAGAATAATATAAATTGGATTTCTTGGGATACTATGATCAAACAAAGAGCTTCTGATTCTGTTAAAAAAAAGGTATTTATTGATTTATATACTAATTGGTGTGGATGGTGTAAGAGAATGGATGCAACTACATTTAGCGACCCTGTAATTGTGAATTACATAAAAAATAATTACTATACAGTAAAATTTGATGGAGAAACTAAAGACACTATTGTCTTTAATAATCATAATTTTTATAATTCAGATCCAAGTTTTAAAAAATCTAATCCAAACTCAAGAGGAAAAGCACATTGGTTTGCACACTCTATATTAGACGGAAAGCTTTCTTATCCTAGCTATGTTTTATTAGATGAAAATCTTATAAGACTTATGGTTTATCAAGGTTATAAACAAGTGGATGAAATGCTGGGTATATTACTTTTTTTTGGAAATAATCAATATAAATACTACCATAATCATTTAAATTCTCAATGGAATAGTTCTAAAAAACTTTAGAATCTATTAAATTTACTTTTATGAAAAAAATAATAGTTTCAGCATTTATACTTCTTTTTTTACAGAATTTTCATTCACAGCAATCGACATTAAACTGGCATACAGATTTAAATAAGGCTGTAAATATTTCAATAAATGAGAAAAAACCAATTATGCTTTTTTTTACAGGAAGTGATTGGTGTGGGTGGTGTATGCGTTTAAAAAAAGAGGTGTTTAATTTTCCTGAATTTGAAACTTGGACTAAAGAAAATGTTGTTTTAGTCGAATTAGATTTCCCTAGAAGAAAACCATTAGACCCGAAAATTCTCAATCAAAATAGAGAATTGGCTAGAATTTTTGGAGTTAGTGGTTACCCTACTGTTTGGTTTGTAAATCCTCAAAAATTAGACTCTAACAAACTTAATTTTATAAAACTTGGAAAGTTAGGTTATTTGGCCGGAGGCCCTAGTAAATGGATTTCTACAGCAGAAAATTTTTTAATTAGCAATTAATCATAAGTAAAAAACTTATATTCCAATTAACTAGATAGAAATTGAAAATTTATCGTTACATACAAAACTACAAAGTTCAGATACTTGAAGATTCATTTGTTTTAAACGAGGAAAATACTCTGGCTAATACAGCTAAAATTTCATTTTATGATATTAACAATAATTTAATTGACACTAAAAAATATGGTGTAGTTGATTTAGACAACATCTATAATAAAATTTTAAAAAAAGAATCTATAGATGTATCCAAATGTTATATCAAAAATTTCTCTTTAGATCAATACAGGAAAAAGAACAATTTATCTGCTAAAGAAAAAGTAGATCTTTTAAATTTCACTGCTGTTGACTCAATTTTTGAATCTGAAAAAGTAATTGATTTTTCCTTGGCAAATTTTATTGGAGAAAAAGTTAATTTTTCAAATACTCATTTTGGATTAGGAAACTTAAGCTTTCTTAAATCAGAATTTGGAAATTTTCCTGTCCTTTTTAAAGGTACAAGTTACAGCGAAGGAAATAATATTTTTCAGTACACAAAATTTAATAATGGAAACGTAAATTTTGACAATGCAACTTTTGAAAATGGTAATTTAAGTTTTGTAAACACTTATTTTGGAGATGGTAATACCTCTTTTAAAAACGTTCACTTTGGAAACGGTGATGTTTCTTTTGCGTTTTCAACTTTTAATAAAGGAAATATATCTTTTGACAAATCAATTTTTAATGGTGATGAAATTAGTTTTTCTAAGGTTGATTTTGGATCTGGAAAAGTTGACTTTAGAAGAGTTATTTTTGGGGATGGTGATATAGATTTCGAAGAAGTCAGTCTAGCCAAAAAAAATAAAGTAGTTTTTAGAAGAGCTAATTTTGGTTCTTCATCGGTAAGTTTTAGAGATGCTCATTTAGAAGGTTGTTCTGTAGATTTTGAAGAAGCTGAGTTTAAAAATGGCAAATTAAACTTTTTTAAATTTACTGCTCAATCAATTTCTTTAAACCATTGTTTTCTTAACTGTAATATCGATATGAGAATTGATGATTGCCATACAATTGATATTTCTCAATCTATAGTTCATAATATTATTGATTTAAATCCAGGTCTAACCAAAATGAATATTCATGAACTCAATTTGTCTGGAGTTAGAAATATGGGCGATATTTTTATTGCCTGGGATGACAATCATGTACTAGATTTAATTTCCAATCAAAAATCTACTACTCTCCATGAAAAAGCAGAGCAGTTTCGATTATTAAAAGAAGAATTTAGAGATACTGGAAGATATTTAGACGAAGATGTTGCTTATGTATATTTTAAGAGATATGAACTCATGAGTGAATATCAAAAGACAAAAGAAAAAGGAATTATTGCCCTTATTTTATTTATGCCCAACTTTTTATTTCAAAGATTAGTTTTTGACAAGGTTGGACTTTATGCGACAAATCCATTTAGAGTACTTTTCAGTATTGTAGTAGTAAATTTTATTTTCTCATTAATTTATACCATGTTCTATTCTGCATCTAATATGCTCACATGTATGGACAATTCTGTTAGTATTATTGAAAAAATTTTGGGTAATTTATATTTCAGTGCTATTACTTTCTTTACTGTAGGATACGGAGACTGTTCACCATTAGGATTTTTTAAAATACTTGCACCTCTTGAAGGTTTTGTAGGAGTGTTTCTAATGTCTTATTTCACTGTTGCCTTTGTACGCAAAATACTGAGGTAGAAATACTGTTTTTTCCTTTAAATTTCTTACATTTGCAAAATAAATCCACTATAATATTCTATTATGAGCGAAACTGTAAAACTTAGTATTGAGGACAAAATATATGAACTTCCAGTCATTGAGGGCTCTGAAAATGAAAAAGCTATTGACATATCAAAATTAAGATCTCAAACTGGATATATTACAATAGATACAGGTTTTAAAAATACAGGGTCCACCACAAGTAGTATAACATTTTTAGATGGTGAAAAAGGAATTCTTAAATACCGAGGCTATTCTATAGAAGAGTTAGCAGAAAAATCAGATTTTTTAGAAGTTTCCTATTTATTAATTTATGGTGATCTTCCCACCAAAATACAATATGAAGATTTTAGAAGAAACATAACAAACCATACCCTTATTCATGAAGATATGAGGATATTTTTAGATGCTTATCCAACAAAAGCACATCCAATGGGTATTCTTTCTGCAGCAGTGTGTACATTATCTACTTTTTATCCTGAATCTCAAAAACAAAACAGATCTTCAGAGGCTATTGATTTAACCATTCAAAGGTTATTAGCCAAATTACCAACTCTAGCAGCTTGGGCTTACAAAAACTCAATAGGACATCCTGTTAATTATCCAAAAAATAAGTACAACTATTGCGAGAATTTCTTACAAATGATGTTTGCTATGCCAGCTTTTGAATACGAACCAGATCCTGTTATTGTAGATGCATTAAACAAGTTATTAATTCTTCATGCAGATCACGAGCAAAATTGTTCTGCATCTACTGTTAGAATAGTTGGTTCTTCTCAAGCAAATTTATATGCTTCAATTTCATCAGGTGTTTCTGCTCTTTGGGGACCATTACACGGAGGTGCTAACCAAGCAGTTATCGGAATGTTAGAAAAAATAATGAATGATGGAGGAGGATTATCAAAGTGGATAGATAAGGCAAAAGATAAAAACGATCCTTTTAGGCTTATGGGATTTGGACATAGAGTTTATAAGAATTTTGATCCTAGAGCAAAAATTATAAAAAAAGCTGCGGATGATGTACTAGAAAAATTAGGAATTGTAGATCCTGTTTTAGATATAGCAAAAGAGTTAGAGGAAGTTGCATTAAATGATGAATATTTCCAATCAAGAGGATTATATCCTAATGTAGATTTTTATTCTGGGATTATATATAGAGCTTTGGGCATTCCTACAGAAATGTTTACTGTGATGTTTGCTATGGGTAGATTGCCAGGTTGGATAGCTCAATGGAAAGAGATGATGGAAGAAAATCAACCAATAGGAAGACCTAGACAAATATATACAGGGGAAAAAGAAAGAAATTATACTTCAATCGAAAACAGATAGTTAAGGAATTCTATCCCAACTAATTTCATTATGAGATGCGTGATAAACGCATTTTGCGTTTTGTATTACAAGTATCTGTGGTGACTCGTGAATAACTTTAAAATCAGTTTCAATTTTTGTAGAAATTTCTCTGTATTTAATTACATCTAATAAAAAACAACTTTTAATTTTTGAGTCTTCACCTATGTTTTCCAATCTATTTTTGGACATAGTACTTATAGAACATCTAGTTGAATGTTTAAATATTATTACTTTTTTTGAAAAAGATAATTTGATTAAATCTTGTAATGTTTTATCATCAAATAATAAACTCCAATTGAATTTAGAGGAAGAAGAACTAAACCAACCCATAAAAAAGTTCTGAAAATTAGTGTGGAAGACGGGATTCGAACCCGCGACCCTCGGTACCACAAACCGATGCTCTAACCAGCTGAGCTACATCCACCATTTAAGTTGGCAAATATAAATAATTAAAAATTACTTTAAGTTATTTAATAAGAGAATAATCTAATTTGAATAATTATAATAAATTTAGTAATTGTTAATTGTGATAGTTAATTATCATTATTACATAGATGATATAATTTATTAAATGAATTTACTCAAAACCCTTTGTTCAATACACGCTCCATCTGGAAATGAATCTGCTTTAAAGGAATATATCTTAAATTATATTAATATAAATATCCAAAATTTCAAAGTTAAACCAACAATTATTAAAGATGGTATTCAGGATTGTTTGATATTAAAATTTGGAAATCCCAAAACAGCAATTTTCGCCCATTTAGACTCTATAGGATTTACTGTTAGATATGGAAAAGAACTAATTAAAATCGGAGGTCCAAAGACTTACGATGGCATTGAGTTAGTAGGTAAAGATTCTAAAGGGGATATTGAGACAGAATTATATAATTATGAAGATGAAAAAGGAAATAAACATATTGAATATATATTTGATAGAGATATCGATAGAGCAACAGAACTAACATTTAAAGCAAATTGGAGAGAAGATGATAATTTTGTACAATGTTGCTATATGGACAATCGACTAGGTGTTTGGTGTGCTTTAGAAGTAGCAAAAACAATAGAAAACGGTATTATTTGTTTTTCAACCTATGAAGAAGTTGGTGGTGGAAGTGTTGGATTTCTTGGAAAATATATTTACGAAAATTGGGGAGTTAAACAAGCACTAATTTCAGATATTACTTGGGTAACAAATGGCGTAAAGCATGGAGAAGGAGTAGCTATTTCTAGAAGAGACTCAGGTCTTCCAAGAAGAACTTATGTAGATCGAATTATTCAATTGGCCAAGGAAAGCGGTATAAAATATCAAATTGAAGTAGAATCTGCCGGTGGAAGTGATGGGAATCAATTACAAAAATCTCCTTACCCATTTGATTGGTGCTTTATAGGAGCCCCTGAAGATAATGTACATTCACCCGATGAAAAAGTACATAAGGAGGATATTAGAAATATGGTATTACTTTATAAATTTTTAATGAAACACCTTTAATGGAATACGGAATTTGTATACTAGGAATAATACCATTAAGAAATGAAGCAAATGACCAAAGTGAAATTGTGTCTCAAGTTCTTTTTGGACAGCATTTTAAAATTTTACAAACTAAACCCAAATGGATTAAAATAAAATTAGCAATTGATAATTACCAAGGTTGGATATGTGCTAAGCAATATAAAGAAATCACTTATGAAGATTACGACAACCTTAATGTTAATGACTTTCCAATAGTTAGTAGCATATTTTCCAGTATTCAAAATCTTCATACTAATGAAAGTATTCCTATTTCAATGGGGGCAACTCTCCCCTTTTTTACTAATGGTATTGTAAAAATAAGAAATTACAAATTCAAATTTTCAGGAGATATTGCTTCTAAAAATCCAAGTGATCTTATTAAATATGCTTATAAACTCCTTAACACACCATATTTATGGGGGGGAAAGAGCGTACTAGGTATAGACTGTAGTGGATTTACACAACTAGCTTTTTCACTTTGTGGAATTTATCTTTCAAGGGACGCTTATCAACAAGCAAAAATGGGAGAAAGTGTAAACATTGATAACATTCACCCAGCTGATTTAGTTTTTTTTAAAAACAATGATAATAAAATTAATCATGTTGGGATAGCACTTGAAAACCATCAAATAATTCATGCATCTGGAAAAGTAAGAGTTGATAATTTATCAAAAGATGGTATTCTTCTATCTAAAAGTAAACAACTGACACATCGACTACATTCTATTAAAAGAATTATTGAATAAATGTCAAAATTACTGATTTTCAATAAGTTAAGATTTTTTTCTGAAATATTGTCATTTAAATTTTCTTGGTCCACACTTTGATAAATTATATGTAAATTATTATAAATATGGATTTTCAACAATTTACAAATAAATCACAGGAGATTATTTCTAATGCACAGCAAATAACTATTACAAAAGGACACCAATTTATTGAAAATGCTCATCTGTTAAGTGCTATTATTGATGTAGATAAAAATGTATTTCCACATATTGCTAAAAAATTAGGTGCCAATCCAGAATTGATATCAAAAGCAAATAATAGTATTATCGAATCTTGCCCAAAAGTATCTGGAGGAAATATTAATTTAAGTAATAGTGCTCAAAAAACTGTAGCTGAGTCGATTAAGTTTTCTAAAAATATGAAAGATGACTATGTTTCTATTGAACATTTAATACTTGGAATATTAAAAACAAGTGATGATACTTCTCAACTTTTAAAGGACAGTGGTTTTAATATAGATGAAGTTACTAAAATTGTAAAAGAGTTAAGAAAAGGTAACCGAGTTACATCCTCAACTCAGGAAGAAACTTATAATGCCCTTAATAAATATGCTATCAACCTTAATGATAGAGCTGAAACGGGAAATCTTGACCCTGTAATTGGAAGAGATGATGAAATAAGACGTGTACTGCAAATATTAACAAGAAGGACAAAAAATAATCCAATTCTAATTGGAGAACCTGGAGTTGGTAAAACAGCAATTGCAGAAGGAATAGCTCATCGTATCGTAAGAGGAGATGTTCCTGAAAATTTAAAAGATAAACTTATTTTTTCATTAGATATGGGTGCATTAATTGCTGGGGCAAAGTTTAAAGGTGAATTTGAAGAAAGATTAAAAGCAGTTGTTAAAGAAGTTGTTGGCCAAGACGGTAAAATTGTTTTATTTATTGACGAAATACACACTTTGGTTGGTGCTGGTGGTGGTCAAGGTGCCATGGATGCAGCAAACATCCTAAAACCAGCTCTGGCAAGGGGAGAATTACGTGCTGTAGGTGCAACCACCCTTAATGAATACCAGAAGTATTTTGAGCAAGATAAAGCATTAGAAAGAAGATTTCAGAAGGTTCTTATTGATGAACCAAATAGTGAAGATGCTGTAAGTATACTTCGTGGAATTAAAGAAAAGTATGAAAACCATCATAAGGTTCAGATAAAAGATGATGCAATAATAGCAGCAGTAGAACTCTCAAAAAGATACATAACAGATCGTTTTTTACCTGACAAAGCAATTGACTTAATTGATGAAGCTGCATCTAAACTAAGAATGGAAATCAATAGTAAACCAGAGGAATTAGATGAAGCAGATAGGAAAATAATGCAATTAGAAATTGAAAGAGAAGCTATTAAAAAAGAAAAAGAAAAAGCCAAGGAAAAACAAATTTCTAAAGAAATTGCAGAGCTTAACGAACTAAAATCT
Source organism: Flavobacteriales bacterium (assembly GCA_038108155.1). Classification (GTDB taxonomy): domain Bacteria; phylum Bacteroidota; class Bacteroidia; order Flavobacteriales_D; family Parvicellaceae; genus MED-G20. Next base: position 11,253 of record JAYNHP010000046.1, read on the forward strand.
GGACTTCAAGCGAAATGGGAGGCAGAGAAAAGTCATGTAGATGCAATACAACAAGCTAAGCAAGAAATAGAAAATTTAAGAATTGATGCTGAGCAAGCAGAAAGAAATGGTGACTTTGAAAGAGTTGCTGAAATAAGATACAGCAAACTTAAGCAATTAGAAGAGAAGATTAAAGAAGAGAAAAAACTTTTACTCATCTTACAAAGTTCATCTAAAATGATAAAAGAAGATGTAGACGCTGAAGAGATAGCAGATGTTGTTTCAAAATGGACAGGAATACCCGTAAGCAAAATGTTAGAGGGTGAAAAAAATAAATTACTTCGACTAGAAAAAGAACTTGGAAAAAGAGTAATTGGCCAAGACGAAGCTATTGAAGCAATATCAGCTGCTGTAAGAAGAAGTAGATCAGGACTTCAAGATGAAAATAAACCTATTGGCAGTTTCATATTTTTAGGAACTACTGGAGTTGGTAAAACAGAACTTGCTAAAGCCTTGTCTTCATTTCTTTTCAATGATGAAAATTCAATGACTAGAATTGACATGAGTGAATACCAAGAAAAACATTCTGTCTCAAGATTAGTTGGTGCACCTCCTGGGTATGTTGGATATGAAGAAAGTGGTCAGCTTACTGAAGCTGTGAGACGACGCCCCTACTCTGTTATTTTATTAGACGAAATTGAAAAAGCACATCCTGATGTGTTCAATATATTACTTCAGGTTTTAGACGATGGAAGATTAACTGATAACAAAGGAAGAACAGTTAATTTCAATAATACTATAATCATAATGACCTCTAATACAGGTGCTTTTCATATAAGCGATGCATATAACAAAGGAAAAAATTTAGATGAATACAAGATCACATCCTTAGTTATAAATGAACTTAAAGCAACATTTAGACCTGAGTTTTTAAATAGAATAGATGAAACAATAGTATTTAAACCGCTCTCAAAAATGGTAATTTCTAAGATTGTAAAAATACAATTACAAGAATTAAATAAAATGTTAGCAAACAAAAACATAAAATTGAATATAAGTGACTATGCTGTGGAATATTTATCCAAAAAAGGTTACGAACCACAATTTGGTGCAAGACCAATTAAAAGATTAATACAAAAAGAAATTCTCAATGGATTATCTAAGGAATTATTAGAAGGTAAAATTAAGGAAGGAGACATTATTTTAATCGATTCATTTGATGAAAATATTGTATTCAGAAAAGATGAAAATAAAGAAATAAATTTAAAAATTGATGAAAAAGTTAACATTTAAAATAGTTCTTTTTTCATTTCTAATATTTTTGGTTAGCTGTAAATCTACTAATCATTGTAATGAAATATATAATCTTATGGAGCAGCAAGAGGATGCCTGGAATAATGGAAATTTAGAAAACTTTATGAATCTTTATTGGAAAAACGACTCCTTAGTTTTTATTGGTAAATCTGGCATTAACTATGGATGGGACAAAACTTTTAGTAACTATAAAAACTCTTATAAAAGTAAAGAGCAAATGGGAACTCTGGAATTTAAAAATATAATTTGTAATACTATAAATGATTCAACCCATATTGTTACAGGAAAATGGAGTTTAAAAAGAAACAACTCAATTGGAAATATAAATGGCTATTATAGTTTGATATGGGTTAAAAAGCAAACTGGTTGGAAAATTACTTATGATCATACTTCTTAAATAACTTAAGTCTCAAACAAAAAATTATATTTGCATCTAAAAATAAATAAAATGGCAGGAAATAGAACATTTACAATGATTAAGCCAGATGCTGTTGAATCCAACAATATCGGCAATATTACTCAGATGATATCAGACGCTGGATTTAAAATCAAGGCAATGAAACTTACCCAACTTACTAGAAATCAAGCTGAAGAATTCTACGCTGTTCATAATGAAAGACCCTTCTATGGAGAATTAGTTGAATATATGACTTCAGGTCCAATTGTAGCTGCAGTTTTAGAAAAAGAAAATGCTGTAATTGAATTTAGAAATCTAATTGGCTCTACAGATCCAAGTGAAGCTGAAGAAGGTACAATTAGAAAAAAATATGCAGAATCTAAGGGTAGAAATGCAGTACATGGATCTGATTCTGATGAGAATGCTCAAATAGAATCAAATTTTCATTTTAGTGAAAATGAAATAATTTAAATATGGTTATTTCAACTACTGAAAATATCCCAAACAAAGAAGTTATTGAAATCTTAGGAATAGCAAGAGGTAGTACAG
>JAYNHP010000047.1:0-10952 GCA_038108155.1 Flavobacteriales bacterium
TATTCAAGATATACCTACAAATGATATTTCAAATACTAGCGATAAATTACCAACAAATTTAAATGAGAATAAAGGACAAAAGAAGCTAGAAAATATTAAGATTGACACCAGTTCAGAAGGTCCTATTGAGATGGAGTGGAATGTAGATTCATCTACAAATAAAGGGGAGGATTTGGACGAAGATGGTCAAATGAAAATATTTTAATGAGATTTAAAATATTAGTAATACTATTTTTAAATCTTAACTTTATTTCACTCTATAGTCAAAAAGATATTAAATCCGATACAGTTCCAAAGATTCATGAATCTGAAAGAAATTATATAGGATTTAATTGTAGTCCAATAATAAGTGTTTTTTTAAACAACAATTCTTTTCAAAGTCTTAAATTTACTTCTTTTTACAAAAAAAATTTTGGTAAATTAAATACTCGTATTAGCTTAAATTATTTAACAAATTTTCAAAACGATTTTATTTATTCTCCATCAGCATCTTCTGATACAAGTATAACTTACAGATTCTCAAATTTTAGTCATAACCAATTTGATGTAAGATTTGGTTTTGAACAATTAAGATATTTATCTTTTTCTCGATTTCATTTAGGACTAGATATAATTCTAGGATATGGAAAACAAATATCAGCATATAATCATTCGTTACTCTTAAAAGACAGTGTAGGAAATTATACCCCTACCATAAATAATTTAATAAATAAAATGGATGGTAATTTTAATTGTAATTACTTTGTTACAGGAGTTGACTTATCCTTTGGAATGGATTTATTCTTAAAAGAATCTTTTTTGGTTACACTCCAATTAACACCTCAGTTTAATTATCTAATTCTCAACTCAAAATCAATTTCAGTTGACGATCCATTAGATAGGTTTGTAAATTATGGGAGAGACTATGCTGATTTTAAAATAGGATATTTTGATATACTATTAACATATAAATTTTAGTTTTCTATTTCAACAAAACTTAGAGGAGCAGAATTCAGTATTTCTGAGGATGCATATTCTTTATAGTTTTCAAAATTTTCATTAAACTGTTTTGCTAAAAAGATTGCCTTTTGGTTATAGGCATTTTTATCTTCCCACGTCATTTTTGGATTAAGAGTCTTTTCTGGAACATTTGGACAAGAAGTTGGCATCATCAGTTCAAATATTGGATGTTTGATATATTCAACTTCTTCAAGATCGTTTTTTAAAGCAGCATTTATCATAGACCTAGTGTGAGATAGTTTCATTCTTTCACCAGTCCCATAGGGCCCCTTTGTCCAACCTGTGTTTATCAACCAAACATTTACATTAGAAGATTCTATTTTCTCTCCTAACATTTCAGCATATTTAGTAGGATGAAGTGGGAGGAAAGGAGCACCAAAACAAGCAGAAAAAGTAACTTGGGGTTCTGTTATTCCTTCCTCTGTTCCAGCAACTTTTGCAGTATATCCAGAAATAAAATGAAACATAGCTTGTCCTTTGTCTAATTTAGATATGGGAGGTAATACACCAAAAGCATCTGCAGTTAAAAGAAATATATTCTTGATATTGTTTCCTTTTGCTCCTTTAGCAATGTTATCTATAAAATCTAAGGGATAGCTTACTCTAGTATTTTCTGTTATTGAACAATCCTCAAAATCTACTTCATTACTATTTTCTTTAAAGACTACATTTTCTAAAATTGCTCCCTTTTTGATTGCATTCCATATTTCTGGCTCTTTTTCTTTGGAAAGATCAATGCACTTTGCATAACATCCTCCTTCAAAATTAAAAACTGTGTCTTTAGACCAACCGTGCTCATCATCTCCTATTAGGAATCTATCAGGATCTGCAGAAAGAGTTGTTTTTCCTGTACCAGATAAACCAAAAAAGATAGCTGTATCTCCCTCTTTTCCAAGATTTGCAGAACAATGCATGGATAAAGTATTTTTTTCATGGGGTAAAATATAATTTAATACTGAAAATATTCCTTTTTTAATTTCACCTGTATAACCTGTGCCACCAATAAGAATTATTTTTTTTGCAAAATCGATAATTGAAAAATTGGACTTTCTAGTTCCGTCTACGATAGGGTCAGCAAGAAACCCAGGAACATTAATTATATTCCATTCTGGGATAAAAGATTTAATGTTGTCTTTTTTAACTTCATTAAACATATTACTAACAAAATGATTGGACCAAGGGTATTCATTAATAGCTCTTATATTAAGTTGAAAAGATTCTAAAGAACATGCGTACACATCTCTTACATAGACTTCTTTTTTTTCTAAGTAGTTTACAACTTTAGTGTACAGCGCATCAAATTTATTCTTTTCAAAAGGGATATTAACATCGCCCCACCATACTGACTTGCTAGTTATCTCGTCTTTTACAATAAATCTGTCTTTTGGAGATCTTCCGGTGAATTTTCCAGTTTGTACTGAAATTGCACCTGATGAAGATATCTTACCCATCGCTTTTTTAATTGTTATTTCAGAAAGTTTTTCTGTTGAAAGATTCCAGTGTGCAGTATCAATATTTGACAAGCCTAAATCTGATAAATTATCAAAATCTGGCACATTTCCAGTAGTTTTCATATTTTGATTATAGTTCAAATCAAATATATAGACTGTAATTGTGTTTATTATACATAATTGTATTTTAGATATCCACAATCTTTAAACATTATTAAATATTATCTTGAATTAGTTTTTTAAAATATTATTTTTAAATATGAGTTTATCGCAAAATTTCAGAACAGAAGTTAACCTCCAATCAAAATCAAAAAATCAAAATCATTCAGATAAATTTTTATTAATCGGCTCTTGTTTCGCCACTGAAATGAGTCTATTTTTTAAAAAATATTGTTTTGGTTATCAAAATCCCTACGGAACAATTTACAATCCAATATCTCTAGCTAATAATTTTGAAAAGCTTATTAGTAAGGATTTATTCAACGAAAGAAATTTAGTTAATAATAGTGGAGTTTTTCTAAGTTGGAATCATAGTGGTAAATATTATAGTAATTGCTCTGATTTACTTTTGAGAAAAATAAATTTGGAGCAAAAAGAGGTGTTTAAAATGTTAAAAAGTAATTCTACAATATTTATAACCTTTGGAACTTCTAAGCTATACATACATAAGGAAAGTAATCAAGTAGTGGCCAATTGTCATAAGCATGTAAATACTATTTTTAGTTCAAGAAGGGCTACGGTAAATGAAGTGGTTGAGTCTTGGCGATCTATATTAAAAAAGATAGAAAATACAGTAATATTTACAGTTAGTCCAGTAAGACACATTAGAGACGGATTAGTAGAAAATAATTTAAATAAATCAGTGTTGCTTTTGGCCATTGATCAATTGTGTAAAGAGTTTCCTGAAAAAGTAAGTTACTTTCCTAGTTATGAAATTTTAATAGATGAGTTAAGAGATTATAGATTTTATAGTAATGATTGGATTCACCCATCTGAGGAAGCAAAAGAATTTATTTGGAAAAATTTATCCGATGTTTTGTTTTCTGAAAAATCTAAAAACTTAAATCTTGAAATCCATAAAATAAGAGCTTCATTAGCGCACAAGCCTAAATTCGGAATTAATAATGAATACTTAAGTTTTTTAAATAAAACACATCAAAAAATTAAAGATATTAAAGGAAAAACTCCCAATTATTCATGGAAAGATGAAGAAAAAGCTATTAATGAGATAATAAGTTAATCTATTTCATTTTAATTATTTAAAGATTCAATTTTATTTTATTTCCAATAAAATAAGTGGAAAATACTTTAGAAGAGCTTAAATTACTAGTGTTTCTATACTGTAAACTTATTATATTCAACATTATTATATGAAGAAAATTTATGATAATAAATAATAATTTAAGTGTACTTTTTACACTAATTTAAGTATGTTTATAAATAAATTTAATTAATAGTTATGACTGGAACCTTTGAACTTATCGATTATATAATATTTTTAGGGTATGCTATTTTAATTCTTGGAGTTGGACTATGGGTCTCTAGAGATAAGAAAGGGCATCAAAAAAATGCAGAAGATTATTTTTTAGCTAGTAAATCTCTTCCTTGGTGGGCAATAGGTACTTCCTTAATAGCGGCTAATATTTCTGCAGAGCAGTTCATAGGAATGTCAGGCTCTGGATATGCTCTTGGTTTAGCTATAGCTTCGTATGAGTGGATGGCAGCTATTACCTTACTTATTGTGGGGAAATACTTTTTGCCAATATTTATTGAGAAAGGTCTTTATACAATACCTGAGTTTGTTGAAAAAAGATTTTCTACAAATCTTAAAACTATTTTAGCTGTTTTTTGGATTGGGCTTTATGTTTTTGTAAACCTAGCTTCTGTATTGTATTTGGGTGCTTTGGCCTTAGAAGTTATTATGGGAATACCTATGGATTATGGAGTATTAGGTTTGGCCCTTTTTGCAGCAGCATATTCTCTATATGGAGGGTTATCTGCAGTTGCATGGACAGATGTCATTCAAGTTGTATTTCTAATCCTTGGGGGGCTTGTAACTACATATTTAGCCTTAAATAATGTATCTGATGGTAATGGTGTCATTGCTGGTTTAAAAGAAATCTATAATTCAGCTCCAGAGAAGTTTTCAATGATTTTAGAGCCATCTAATCCAGAATACAAAAATTTACCTGGTATAGGAGTTTTAGTAGGTGGAATGTGGGTTGCAAATCTTTATTATTGGGGTTTTAATCAATACATTATACAAAGAACTTTAGCTGCAAAATCTTTAGAGGAATCTCAAAAAGGGATTTTATTAGCAGCCGCTTTGAAATTAATTATTCCTTTAATTGTTGTTATTCCTGGTATTGCAGCCTATGTAATGATAAAAGATACAGCTGGTTTTGAAACATTTAAAGCTGATAATGCTTATCCATGGTTATTAAAATTACTTCCTCCAGGCATGAAAGGTTTGGCTTTTGCAGCTCTAACTGCTGCAATTGTTTCCTCTTTGGCATCCATGCTTAATTCTACTTCTACAATATTCACTATGGATATCTACAAACAATATATAAAGCCAAATGCAACCGATAAACAAACAGTAAATACTGGAAGATTTTCCGCATTAATTGCATTATTAATATCTGGAATAATGGCTCCATTATTGGGTGGAATAGATCAAGCATTTCAATTTATTCAAGAATATACAGGAGTTGTTAGCCCAGGAATTTTAGCAGTATTTATACTAGGACTTTTTTGGAAGAAAACAACCAACAAAGCTGCAATTATAGGAGCATTAACTTCAATTCCCATAGCTATGTATTTTAAGGTAGCTCCTAAAGGATGGTCTTCAAGCAATTTTTTTATAGATGTTCCATTTTTAGATCAGATGGGATATACGGCAATTCTAACCATGGTAGTTATTGTATTAGTAAGCTACATACAGAATAAAGGAGCTAAAGATTCAAAGGGAATAGAAATAAGTAAAAGTACATTTAAGACTTCAGGAACTTTTAATATAGCTTCCTTTGCTATAATGCTTATACTTGTAGCATTATATGCTTTTTTCTGGAAGTAATTATTTATTAGTATCGAAAGAACATAAATACTTATCTAAGTAACTCAAGATTAAATTCAAGCATTGTTTTTAATTTTTTGTATCCTTTATTGGCCCATTTTGGAGAAGTTCCTAATTCCGGAATAACTATAGTTCTCATATTTGCATTTATTCCAGCATTCATTCCAGCTTTTGAGTCTTCTAAGACCAAACACTTTTCTGGATTTATCTTGAGCATCTTTGCTGTAGATAAAAACACAGCAGGGTTAGGTTTTCCAGCTATTTCATTTTCTGCAGAATGTATAACATTGAAAAATTTTCTAATTTTTAAAGTATCTACAGTTGTATTTATAAGTGACATTGAAGAAGAGGAGGCCAATCCAATTAATACATCATTAGCATTTAAAAGATTCAACGACTCGATAATTCCAGGTAAAAGTTTACCTCTTTCTTTTATTAATTGAATCATTTTATTTTGAATCTTATCGACTATTTCAGTATTAGTAAAATTTTCCCATTTTAGTTTTTCCCTCCAAAATTCTACAACTTCATCAATTCTCATCCCAGTTGTTAATGCACACATTTCGAAAGAAAAGTCAAACCCAACTTCTTTGAATGTTTCTATTTCAGCTATTTTCCATAATGGTTCAGAATCTATAATTAAACCATCCATGTCAAAAATGACAGCACTAATTTTAAGATTTTTCATCCAAGAAATGGATATCTATAATCTTTTGCAGGAACTAATGCTTCTTTAATTGTTCTAGGAGATACCCATCTTAATAGATTTAAATAAGAACCGGCCTTATCATTGGTTCCAGAACCTCTAGCTCCACCAAAAGGTTGCTGACCAACAACAGCTCCAGTTGGTTTATCATTAATATAAAAATTACCTGCCGAGTTTTCTAGTTTTTTCATTGCAGTATCTAATGCATATCTATCTTGGCTATATACTGCACCAGAAAGAGCATAATCAGAAGTACTATCTACTAATTCTAAAACATTATTAAAATCATTGTCTTGGTAAATATATACTGTAACAACAGGGCCAAATATTTCCTCTTTCATAGTTTTAAATTTAGGATCAGTAGTTTTAATTACTGTTGGCTCTATAAAATACCCTTTAGACTTATCGTAATTTCCTCCAATTAAAATTTCCGCATCATTAGAATTTTTCGCGTATTCAATATACTCTGAAATTTTATCAAAAGATACTTCAGAGATTACAGCGTTTATAAAGTTTTTAGGATCGCCAGTTGATCCAATTTTAAACGAATTAACATCTTGTACAACTTTGTCTAAAATTTTATCCGATAATGAGACAGGTAAGTAAACCCTTGAAGCAGCGGAACATTTTTGTCCTTGGAATTCAAAAGCACCTCTAGAAATACCCGCAGCAACCGCTAAAGGATCTGCTGATGGGTGAGCAACTATGAAATCTTTCCCACCAGTTTCACCAACGATTCTTGGATAGGATCTATACTTTTCAATATTATTACCGATAATTTTCCAAATATTTTTAAAAACAGCTGTTGATCCAGTGAAATGTAAACCTGCAAAATCTTTGTTGTTAAAGACCACTTCACCAGCAGTTGGACCATCGGCAACTACCATATTAATTACCCCATCTGGTAATCCAGCTTCCTTAAATAATTTCATTATTACATGAGCAGAATACATTTGTGTTTCTGCAGGTTTCCAAACTATAACATTTCCCATCATTGCTGGAGCAGCGCATAAATTAGCAGCTATTGCAGTAAAATTAAAGGGAGTGATAGCAAATACAAAACCTTCTAAAGGTCTATATTCAAGTCTATTTAAAATTCCATCTGCAGATTCTGGTTGTTCTGCATAAATCTGTTGCATGTAAGCAACATTAAATCTTAGAAAATCTATTAATTCACAAGAGGCATCAATTTCTGCTTGAAACACATTTTTAGATTGACACAACATTGTAGCTGCATTCATCTCATCTCTATATGGTCCTGCAAGTAAATCTGCAGCTTTTAAAAAGATGGTAGCTCTACTTTCCCAAGGTAAGCTAGACCAAGCACTTTTAGCTTTCATTGCACAGTGGATGGCTTCTTCAACATGGGAAGCATCTCCTACACTAAATTTTCCTAAGTTGTGCTGGTGGTCATGTGGAGGGTTTATTGGTAGATGGTTATTAGTTTTAACCTCTTTTGAACCTATATACAATGGAATGTGAATAGGTTTTTGATGATACATGCTCTCATATTTGTTGATTAAATTTTCTAATTCTTTAGAATTAGGTTCGTAATTTCTAACCAATTCATTTTCTGGGTAGGGCATTTGATAAAAACCTTTAGACATAGTGATTTATTTTAAGTTTATGCGAATTTATAATATATCTACAATTTATCTTACTAGGTTCTATAATTTAAATTATTTTAGAATTCTATTTATAAACATTATGTACACTCCCTACCTTGCAAATACAACAAATTTTCCTTTTGGAATAGAAGTAGATAGAGCAGAGGGTGTTTTTATTTACGATAAATCTGGAAAAAAATATTTTGACTTAATTGCTGGAATAGCAGTTTCAAACTTAGGACATCAACATCCATATGTCATTGATCAAATAAAAAAACAAATAAATAAACATTTACATGTAATGGTATTTGGGGAGTATAGCCAAAGTATTCAAAATAAATTGGCTGAAGAATTCACAAAGTTGCTTCCTGAAGAATTAAATTGTTTATATGTAGTTAACTCTGGAACTGAAGCTAATGAAGCTGCATTAAAATTAGCCAAAAGAGCTACCAAACGATCAAGAATTGTGTCTTTTAAAGGAGCTTACCATGGCTCTACTCATGGATCTTTAAGTATTTCAGGAAATGAAAATAAAAAGTACGCTTTTAGACCACTTTTGCCAGATGTTTTTCATTTGCCTTTTAACGATGTAGAGGCTTTAGATTTTATCGACCATCAAGTTGCCTGCGTAATAATAGAGCCAATACAGGGAGATGCTGGGGTAAGAATAGCTTCTAAAGAATTTTTACAAAAACTTAGAAAAATTTGTGATGAAAATTGTATTTTATTGGTAATGGATGAAATTCAATCTGGGATGGGAAGAACAGGAAAACTTTTTGCATTCGAACATTATGGAATTGTTCCCGATATACTAACTGTTGGTAAAGCTTTTGGTGGAGGAATGCCAATTGGAGGATTAGTAACTAGCCAAAAATTAATGTCTCTATTCACAATGAATCCTACACTTGGACATATAACAACTTTTGGAGGACATCCTTTATCTTGTGCTGGTGCATTGGCAAGTTTAGAAGTATTTCAAAAAGAAAAAATAGTTGAGAACGTCGAGGAAAAAGGGATTTATTTTGAAAAACTATTAAGACACCCATCAATTATAGAAATTCGAAGAATTGGACTGTTTTTTGCCATTGAAATGAAAAATGCAGAAATAGTTCAAAAAGTTGTTGAAGGATGTAAAAAAAATGGAGTTCTCAGCTTTTGGTTTCTTTCATGCCCTGAAAGCTTTAGAATTGCACCACCATTAAATATTTCTAATGAGGAAATTGAAATTTCTTGTGCGATAATTCAAAAGGTTTTAAATGAAATTAATAGTTAAATAAATTCTTTTACAGTTTCTACTAATTTATTTATATCATTCTCATCATTAAAAACATTAATTGATACTCTTAGATTAGATCCTCTAACGGAGACCCTTATTTTCTTTTCTTCTAAAATCTTTTTAAAAGTCAATAAGTTTAAATAATCTGGTAATCCAAGAGAGAAAAGGTGAGAGGTGAAATAGTCCTCATTTTCAAAAGCTATTCCTAGAGGACTTAGTTCGCTAATAACTATTTCAGAAAGTTTTTTACAATAAGATTCTATATTATTGATTCCCCATTTATTAATTTGATTTAAACCATTTAACATAATTGGAGAAAGAATAAAATTAGTAGTTTCTCCTACATTGTATCTACCTGCCATTGGTTTATATTTGGAATCATATTCTGTTAAGTTGCTGAACTCTTGAGCATTGGTTCTATTCATCCACGATTCTTCAATTGGAATTCCGTCACTGAATTTTGATGAAAAATAGCCAAGTGCCATAGAATATGGACCAAATAACCATTTATATCCTGCACAAATTAAAGCGTCAATATTAAAATCTTTAACATCAATAGACATTGCCCCAACAGATTGAGTTCCATCTACAATAAAATAGGTACCATTGACTTTACACTTTTTACCAATTTCCTTTAAATCAAATTTAGTTCCATTCATCCAATGGATAGAAGAAATTAATACTACTGAAGTGTTAGAATCTATAGAATTTATTATTTTTTTATTCCAATCTTTAGCAGATAATTTTTTTCTTTCTATTACCTCTAGCTGAATATTATTTTCAGAACACCATTTTTTTACTGAAAAGTAACCACTTGGAAATTCATTTTCTACTACAATAGCTTTATTTCCATTGGAATTAATATTATTAAAAACATTGGCAAATCCATAAGAACTAGATGGCATTATTGCTACTTCATGCTTATGAGACTTTATAATCTTCGAAAATTCTATCCTAATTTTTTCCGAAATTTCAAAATAATTATTAGGTATTAAATAGGAGGGAGTTCTTTCCCTCTTTATAGCATTGATCGCTAATAACTCTCCTTTTTTAAGAAGAGGACTTTTATATGCGCAATTAAGATAATACTCATTATGATCTAAATTAAATAAGTGCTTTTGACATTTAATCATTTTAAAATTGTGTTTTTTTAATATAAATGTACCCAACTATTTATAATTTGATTTCGTCGATGATGTTATAATTTTGTTTTCTTCACATATTTTAGTTGAAATCTTAACAAATGTTAAGAAAATAACAACTATAAAACCTTATCTTAGTGTCAGAATAACACTATTTTAATTTTTTTTGTCATTAAAATTTTTAAATTAGTGCTTAAATACATTTATAAAATTTAATAATTAACTCAACAAAATGAAAAAAATATATACTTTACTTTTTATAGCTACTACTTTAGTCTCTTCAGCGCAAGTTGAAGGTACTTGGAAATTAGCTCAAGTACCAGCTGCACTAGCTGTTGGTCCAACACAGGGAGATGGTTCGTGGTGGTCAAATTCAGCAGGAGATTTAACTACTAGAGCCTGCTTATTTGATGATTCAATAACTTTTGATGCCAATGGAAACTTTATGCATTACATGGATGGAAGTACTTGGTTAGAAACATGGCAAGGTGTTGCAGCAGAAGCATGTGGTACTCCTCTTGCACCGCACGATGGTTCAGGAGCATACACATATACTTATGCTAATAACCAACTTACTGTTAATGGTACTGGTGCTCACATTGGATTAGCAAAAGTTACAAATAGTGGAGAACTTAGTGCTGCAAGTCCACCTGCTGTACCCACATCTATTACTTATGAAATAATGATGTCTGCAA
>JAYNHP010000047.1:10962-12645 GCA_038108155.1 Flavobacteriales bacterium
AATGAGAGTTTGGGAGAGAGGAGCGGGCATGACTGCAGCATGTGGATCTGGAGCGTGTGCAACTTTAGTTGCAGCTTCTTCATTAAACAAAAGCGATAAAGAAAATAAAGTTGCTTTAGACGGTGGAGATTTGTTTATCAAAAAACATCTTTATCTCCAGCTCCTCCTCCACCTACTTTCACAGTTACATTTAATGTTCATACCGACCTAATTGCTGGAAACGTTTCAGCTGACGGTATATATATTGGTGGTGGATTTGTAGGCGGAAATGATGCATTACTATTAGACGATTCGGATGGTGATGGAATTTGGTCAGGAAGTACTTCATTAGATGCTGCTGGTGGTCATTTCACTATTTTAAATGGTAATTGTTCAGATTGGTCATGTAAAGAAGATATTTCTGGTCAACCTTGTGCTGATGCTGGAAATTACAATGATAGAAACAACCTTTTGGGTGGATTCTCTCAAGATACCACATTAAATCTTCAGTTTGGATCTTGTACAACTCCAGGTACTGGAATTGATGAGTTGAAAAGTAGTTTTTCAATTTATCCAAATCCTTCGAATGGTGTAATTACAATTCAAGCTACTAACAGTATAAAAACTGTTAATATTTACAATATGATTGGTAACCTTGTTATGGTAAAAAACATAGCAAATAACCAAACTACTATGAATATTGAAAATTTAACAAATGGAGTTTACTTTATGGAATTAAACTTAAATAATGGCTCTATATTGAATTCAAAGTTTATTAAAAAATGATATTTTAATATTTATTTAATTTGATTAAACCCGTCCCTTGTGGCGGGTTTTTTTTATTTATATTAGTAATGAAACTTAACACTTTTTAAATCAATTATTAAATGAAATCCTTATATACACTATTATTCATGAGTATTGTCTTTAGTATTTCAGCTCAAGTTGAAGGTACTTGGAGATTAGCTCAGATACCAGGAGCCCTTGCAGTTGGACCAACCCAAACCGATTACTCTTGGTGGTCAAGTTCTGCAACTGATATTAACTCTAGAGCTTGTTTATTTGATGATTCGGTAACTTTTGATGCTAATGGAAATTTCACGCATTATATGGATGGTAATACGTGGCTAGAACCTTTTCAAGGAGTTACTTCAGAGCAATGTGGAAGTCCAATAGCTCCACACGATGGAACAGGGCCTTATACATACGTATATTCCAATAATCAACTCACAGTCAACGGATATGGTGCTCACATAGGACTAGCAAAAGTTGTTAATTTAGGGGAAATAAGCACTGGCTCACCAGTTCCATCTTCAATTACTTATGAAATAACGATGTCATCTGACGGTGATACTATGACAGTTGAGATTGACTATGCAACTGGATGGTGGAAGTTTGTGTATCAAAAAACTAGTCTTTCAATAGCTCCCCCACCTGCAAATTATGATGTAACATTTAATGTTTCTACCGATTTAATTGCTGGAAATGTTTCTTCTGACGGCATCTACATTGGAGGTGGTTTTGTAGGAGGTCATGATGCACTTGCTTTAGATGATTCTGATGGTGATGGTATATGGTCTGGAACGACAACACTTCCCGAATCAGGTGGTCATTTTACTATTTTAAATGGTAATTGTTCAGATTGGTCTTGTAAAGAAGATATTTCTGGTCAACCTTGTGCTGATGCTGGAAATTACAATGATA
>JAYNHP010000048.1:0-12320 GCA_038108155.1 Flavobacteriales bacterium
TTAAGAACATCTTCTGGCTGGCCCCAAATTACTTCATATGGAATTCTTTTATATCTTAAATATGCAAGCATCTTCCTGGTATAAGGTGATCCTACATTTCCTATAAGTTTTATTGAGTCTGTCATAAAGATTCTCCTAGAATCAAAAAAAGCATCTTACCAAATTTATTTCGTTATTTTTAAGATAAGGAGGCCTTAGGGCCTACTTTCTACTCTTGAGAAAGATCTTCAATTTTTAGCTGGTAAATCCTCTACTGGTTTTCCTTGAATAAAATCACTAATAATTTGAGCTAGCTCAGGACCAACTTCTTCTTGTACAAAATGACTTGCTCCTCCTAAAGTTATAACAGTTGGATTTGGAATACGTTCTAAGAAATCTGCCTTCATAGGAAGAGTTATTCTTTCATTTTCTCCAAATGCCACTAAAAAAGGTTTGTCCCATTTTTCATATACTTCTTTCCATAGTTTTTCATTTTCTGGAAGTTGAGTTGGAATTAGATAAGGCCAAACATGTGCTCCTGCTTTATATAAACCTGAAGGATAAGGAGCTTCATAAGCATAAGCTTCTTCTTCTGATAAATCTATTCTGCCAAAATTTTTAATGATGCCTACAATATCCATGTCATCTGCATAATATGAATAAGCTATCCAGTTACTAAACATTGAAATTCCTGAAGATGGAGAGGGATTTTCAGCTGTTAAAGCATCTTTAGCTTTCGCCCTTAATTCTTCAAATGTAATTGGACCTATCCACCAAACTCTCAATTGAACAAACTTTTCAAAAAGCCATGCTGAAATGCCAGAGCGAGCAACCATCCCTGTGTTTGATACAACCACATGACTAAAACGATCTGGTAACTCCGCAACCACTCTTAAACCAACTAAACCACCCCAATCCTGACCAAAAAAAGTTGCATTTTGAAGATCGAGCTTTTGAACTAATTCCTTCATTACATCAACGTGATGTTTGTAAGAATAATCGTACTTTGAAATAAATTTATCTGATTTACCAAAACCAACGCAGTCTGGAACAATTACTCTGTGACCTTGTGCAGTAAGAACGGGTATCATTTTTCTAAATAAATAACTCCAAGCTGGTTCACCATGAAGCAGGAATATTGGGTCAGCATCCTTTGGGCCTTCATCTAAATAATGAATACGCAGACCGTCTATCATCATATAATTTGGTTCAAAAGGATAATCTTTCAGATTTTCAAATCTTTCATCGGGAGTTCTTAAAACGCCCTCTCGGATTTCATCGCCATACAAATTTAAGGAAATGCAAAAATTCACTATTAAAATAATGAAGAACCCTAAAATTAATTGCATTATCTATTCCTCCTTGCTTTGAAATATCAAAAGAATATAGAATATGACAGTATTGGTGTCAATAACTATTGGCAGTATTACTGTCATATTTATATGAATAAATTAAAAAAAGATGGGAGAAAATTAAGAAGTGAATCTACCGCGGATCACATCTTGAATACAGCTATTAAAATTGCTCGAAAAGGCAACATTGACAACATGTCGTTTAATTCTATCGCTAAGGAAGCAAACATAGGAACTAGGACTATTTTTCGTCACTTTAAAGATCAAGAGGCGCTACAAGAAAATTTAGATCAAAAACTTGAAGAAGAATTTATCCACTCCTTTTCTACAATCAATGGAGATGACACTTTAGAAAATAGAATTAAAAATGTTTGTGTGACTCTCATTCTACTCTACACAAAAAATCAAAATATTATTCGTTGGACTCTTCGTAATGTTTGGAGAGATAAAAATTTAAGAAAAAATATGTTTTCTTGGAATCAAACTCTAAGAAATTTTGTTTATTCTATTCTCCCTGAGATTCAGGAAAAAACAAAACCTGAAAGAGAAATCATATTTGAATGTATGTCGTTTGTATTCTTCCTAAGACTCAATGTTGTTCAAGGCTTAAATGAAGACCAAATAAAAGAGATTTTTATCTTGAATACAAGAAAATACTTAAGTTAATCTGATTTAGTTCTTCTGATATTTTTAACAATTTCTTTAACGATTTCAGGAATTAACTCTTCAGGAATTTCATGCCCTACTCCTTCCATAATCATTCTTTTTGAATTCTTTATACCATCAGCAACTGCAATACCATGATCTAAAGGTAAGATTGCATCTTCAGTTCCATGAATAATCAGTGCTGGAACGTCAATTTCATGAAGTCGGGTTGTTCTGTCGGGACTTGCACCAACTGCAGCTCCATGTAGAGCAAAAGGATTGTTTCCATGAGCTATGATAGTTTTTAACTTTCCTCTAAATTTATCTTCATTGAAAGGAAAACGTGAACCTGTAAGTTGACGATAAATTTCAACAACTCCATCTTCTATTCTGCCTTTTAGGTTAAAAACAAATGACTTTTTCATAGCCTCAAGCAATTCTTCAGTAGGCCCAGATAAAGATTCATTTTGTACTCCTGGCGAAGTCATGATGGGTGTAATACTCAAAACTCTTTCAGGATAATCTAATGCAATGATTTGTGTAATCATTCCGCCCATTGAAGCTCCAATAATATGCGCTTTCTCAATTTTTAGAGAATCCATTAGTGATACGGCGTCTTTTGCCATATCTAATAAATTGTATTGAATTGGTGAAGATTCACTAAACTTAAACTTTCCTTTTTCGTCAACAGCTAAGCCAAAAATACTATTTACAATCATTTGTAATAGAAAATTAGGAAGAATCTTTAAGAATTTATTAAAACTAGGTTCTTTTCCAAACCATATAGATTTACCTACATCTCTATTATCAAATCTGACTACATGAAAATCATTAATAACTAACTGGTCAATAAATTCTTGATCCCAATGCATACAATTAGCATTAGCTCCCATAATAAGAAGAATAGTCTCGTTTTTTTTGTCTCCAAATTCTTCGTACCAAATATTTATATTATTTGCCTCTACTATAGCTCCCATTTAATTTCTCCTTTTATATATTTTCAAACTCACTAAATTTTTCTCTTTTTACATAAGGGTTTAATCCTTTGCCAGGAACCCAGTTACAACTAAATGATTTAAAATTAACTAAGTCATTCACAAATATTTTATACCTTGTAACTTTATTAATCTGACTATTAATTAACTTATCAAGACTGGTATCCTCTTCATTAATTATTTTGTTATAAATTTTTTCAAGTTTGGATATTTCATTTTTAATTAACTCATTATTTTCTTTATCATTTGATGAAAATTTATTTTTATTATCAATGATAAATTTATTAATCTGATTTCTCCTTTCATCAATGTCTTTTTTATAGATATTCGAGAATTTTAAAACTTGTTCATTGAACATATTCTCTATAAAAAAACCATTTAAATATGTTTTGTTAACAGAAAAAAAATTTTTATCGAGGTGATCTAAAATATCCGGCCAATTATTTATAATGGCAAGACAATTTTCTCTAACAGATTTACTTTGATCCTTTGTATTAGCAAGCATAAAGATGTAGAACCTATTTCTTTCATAGGAAAACTTACAAGAAAATGTGTTTGTAATAGAATTATCTGAATTGGGTTTATAAATTCTATTTTCATTAAAAAAATCTTCACAGTATTTTGTTCCAGATGAAACTATTGAAATCGAATTTGGATTAGAAATCTGCCTAAAAAAGTCAATGTCTTCTAAAGTTAGATATGAATGAAGAAATTTAGAAAAAAAAATTACTATTATCAGAATTGACTTCAAGAAAATATCTATTTAATTAGTTATCAAGTCAGTATCTTCAGCAGCATTAATAAAGTTAGTAAATGGAAGAAGTTGGCTTATAAATCTTGACCAAGATGTAACCCCTGCAGTTCCAATGAAAACAATATCTTCCGCTTGAAGTAAAAAATCACTAGCTAATAAGTATCCTGTAGGTGAAGAGATATTTGATTTAAAAATTCTAGGCTTCCCTTCATAATCTTTAGGTCTAAATATATATACCTCTTTTCCTCTAGAGGTAGATTGATTTAGGCCTTGAGATGTAGCCAAGGCATAGGACAAAGAGATATTTTTTCTTCGTAAAGTAATTGATGAAGGTGAATTTGCTTCTCCTAATACATGAACCTGACTTAAAGAGTTATCAGGTAAATAAATCACATCTTTATCTTTAAGATATATATAGTTTTGAATTAGTGATGTTCTTGATAAATATTCAAAATCAATATCATAAGTAACTCCATCTCTAGAGAGTTTTAAAGAAGTTAAATCTCCATTAGAAAAAGCTCCATTGGAACCATAAGGATTTGCATTGGCTATAACCTCATTCAATGTTACAGGATTTAAAGTTATTGGTACTGTTCCAACATTATTGAAATTTCCTGAAACAACAATTCTTTGTGAATTGAATTCAGAGACAGAAACATCGACTTGAGGATTATTCAAAACATCAGATAATTTGTCAGTTAGTATTAATCTTATTTCTTCAATAGATTTACCTTTAACATCTATAATCCCGGCATTAGGATAAAATATAGTTCCGTCATCTCTTACTTTTTTTTGAAAAACTGGATTGATAGCCGCTCCTCTAGCTAAAGATGCTGAAAGTCTTTCAGTCTCTCCATAAACATAGATAAAAAGGACATCTCCTGTACCAACTTTATATGAAGATGGTTCATAGTTTAATAGGGATAATGGAAGGTTAAGTGGAGTATTTCTTGATTCAGTTGAAATAAGCTGCTTAGAAATCTTTTCTATAAAAATAGGTTCCGATGATAATTCTGGAATAATAACTCCTTTAAAGGATTTCACTTGTGTGGGTTTAAGGTGGGTACCCATTGAACAAGAAGCTAATAAAATAAAAAATAAGGGAACTAAATAAACCCTTCTTAAATTGGTTGCTTTAATTATTTCAGCCATTTTTCCTTTAAATAAGTAAAAAACAAGCGCAATTTATCAAATATTCTTTGAAAAAGGAATTTTTTTGGATTTCTATATTCTGAGTATTCATAATAATAATTGTCAGAATAATTTGGATATTGGTATTTGTACCATAAAAAATTGAAGAAGATGTCAAATTTGTTATAAAAATACTTGATTGCAATATTTTTATTGATTGATTCAATATCTTTGTTAAATAAGATGATATCTTTAAAAGTCGATATTTTGTTTCCTACAACGTAAAGAGCTGAATCAAAATACTTTGAGATAATCTTTGCATCAACAAATAATCCCCATGGGGGTGTATCGCATATTACAAGATCATACTCCTGTTTTAATTTATTAATTTGCTCTTTAAAGTCATCAGACATGAAAAATTCTACTGAATTATCAACATCGAATGAGGGAATGAATAGACTTTGTTCAAATCTATAAGTTTCAATATCCTCGTAAAATTCTTGAAAATTTTTTGGAGTATTTATTGGAGAGATTGACTTTAAGGTTAAATCTCTTTTTTTATAATCTAAATCTAAAAGACATACTTTTTTACCCATTGATGTAAGTTTGTAAAAAAGTTTTTCAGAAATTTCTGTTTTTCCAACTCCCTTTTTTGAGCCAACAATGGATATTGATGAATAACGATTTTGCGATTGAATAACCTCATAAGAAATTTTATTCATTAATTCTTCAGCTATTGCTGTTGAAGAATCTTTTAATCCAATATCACCCTTCTTATATAGAGGGAGCTCACCAAGAACATTTCTTTTATCTACAAAGTCAATTAAAGCATCATAATTCGTTATTCTGTCTCCCAGAAAATGCCTAATAGCCTGAATTAGATAAATGAATAAAATTATTGCAAAAGGTATAAAGAAGACATAAATGGTAGGTTGAATTTTTGAAGGTACACTAGCTTGATTTATTATTCTCACATTGCTGTTGCTTGATGCTTCAGCCATAGCGAGATTTATTTCTTGAGACGATAGATCGCTTAGAACATCAGAATATATTTCTACCTCTCTTTTTAAATTTTCTAATTTTCTTTGAGTGTCAGGAATACTTGGTAAGTCGCTCTCTATAATATCTATCTTGTTCTGAAGGAATTTTTTTTGTTCTGTTAAGGTTTGATAAATTGGGTGGGTGGTTTTGTAAAACTCTCTAAGTTCTACCTCCTTAAATTCTATTTCTTTTATAGACTGATAAAGATTATTTAGCTCTAAGCTAGTATTTTCAGATTCAAAGATTAAACCAGAATCGTTTTTTGAAAGTTTAAAATTATTTAAATTATCTTCCGCTTTCGTTAAAGATAATTTAATTTTTGGTATCTCGCTTTTTATAAACTCTCTTCCAGCAGCAGTAGAACGCTTTCTAAAATCTCTTCTATCATCAATATATTCCTGATTAAGAAGTCTTAATATTTCTTGAGTAAGGTATGGATCTGAATAATTAAAAATTATTGTGATCAGGGATCTTCCGTTTGAACTAACGGTTAAATTTGACCTTATATATCCAGCCGAAGGAATATCTTCTTCTTCAATATCGGCATTTGTTTTAAGATAATTAACTACATCTTCTATAGTATTTGCTGACTTGTATATTGCCACTTCAGCAAGTAAGGAGTTTTCATTACCTCGATTCATACCGGGAATGTTAGCTCCAAACATATTTTGTTGTTGTTGAATCTCTATTAAAGATTTTGAGCTATAAATATTTTCAGCAGTAATGTAAATTATACTTGATAAGACTAAACCTCCTAATAAAGCAGAAATTAGGAAATTAAAATTGTCCAATAAAATCGAAAATAAGCTAGATAAATCTATCTGATCATTGATAATATTTTCCTCATTTAAAGAATTTTCTATATCGTTATCTGCCATAATCCGACTAAAAAAGTACACAATAATAAATGAAATTACCACCGAAACCAAAAAAAATAGAAAAAAAAATTAAAACTCATGGAGATGAGCGAATTGATAATTACTTCTGGTTAAGGGATGATGAAAGGCAAAATAAAGATGTCATAGATTACCTAAAAAAAGAAAATAAGTATTCTGATAATTGGTTTAAAGTAAATAAAGTTGATTCAAACAAAATTTTTCAAAAATACAAAAACGCTCTTCCAAAATTTGAAGAAGGATTCAAGACTAAAATTGATGGATATCAATATTTCTCAACAGCATCTGCATCCCAAGAATATAGGAAATACTATCGAATTTTTAAAAATAAGAAAAAATTAATATTAGATGTAAACAAATTAGCTAAAAATAAAAATTATTTCAGCATTTCAAGCATTTTTCCTTCTAGAAATCATAAATACTTAGCCTATGGAAAAGATGAATCTGGAAGAAGAATTTTTTCTATAACTGTTAGAGACATAAAAAAAAATAAAAATTTAGAGAATAATTTATGTTCATCTACTGGAGAAGTTATATGGAATAAATCTTCTGATGGATATTTTTACTTAAAAAAAGATCCGGTTACGCTCATTACTAATTCTTTGTATTTTCATAGATTAGGCACGAAAAAAATAAAAGATATTCTCATTTATAATGAAAAAGATTCAGAATTTAACTTAAGCATTTCTCTAAGCAGAACTAAAAAATATCTGTTCTTACAAACCTCTAAAACAGAATCAAATGAGATTTGGTTTTTAGATTTAAATGATGAAAATTTCAACTTAAAATGCTTTTTAAAAAGAAAGAAAAAGCATTTATATTATATTGATGATACGCCAGAAGATTTTTATATCTTAAGCAATAGAAAGAATAATAAAAATTTTGCGCTCTACAAAACAAATTTTGGTTTTACGTCCGAAAAGTATTGGAAGATATTAATTTCACATAAAAAAAATGAATTAATAGAGGATTTTTTATGCTTTAAAGATTTTATTATCTTAGAAACTAGAAAAAATGGCATAACTCAACTAATACAATTTAATAAAAAAAATAAACAAAAGATATATATAGAGTTTAAAGATAAAGCATATACAGTAAATTTATCTAACAATAATAGATATGAAGCAAATTTTTTTTCTTTTATCTTTTCTAGCTTAAAAACTCCTTCGACTATTTTTTCTCAAAACTTGTACACAAAAAAAAGAAGGATGCTTTGGAAACAGAAGATTGTTGGTCATAAAGAAAATAAATATGAAACAAAGAGAATCTCTATCCTTGCGAGAGATGGAACAAAAGTTCCTATTTCTTTAATTTATAAAAAAGGACTGAATACAAAGAAAGCCCCCCTATTGCAGTATGGATATGGATCTTATGGATTGGTAGTAGAGCCTTCTTTTAAATTATCGTTTATGCCTTTAGTTGATGAAGGCTTTATTTTTGCGATAGCTCATATTCGTGGCGGCCAAGACTTAGGCAGAGATTGGTATGATCAAGGCAGAATGATGAATAAAATGAATACATTTTATGATTTTATTGATTGTACAAAAAAACTTCTGACTAAAAATATTGGCAATAAAAATAAAACTTATGCTATGGGCGGAAGTGCTGGGGGTTTGCTTATGGGTGCAATTATTAACCTCGAGCCCATGTTATATAAAGGCATAGTTTCCGCTGTGCCCTTTGTAGATGTTTTAACCACTATGTCTGATGAAAGTATTCCTTTAACAACTTTTGAATATAAAGAGTGGGGAAATCCTAAGACAAAAAAAGAATACTTTTACATAAAAAAATATTCACCATACGATAATATAGATTACAAACCTTATCCTTCAGTTCTAGTAACTTCAAGCTTATACGATTCACAAGTTCAATATTTTGAACCTGCAAAATATGTTCCTAAATTAAGAGAATATTCAACTTCGAAAAATCCTATTCTTTTAAAAATGAATATGATTGGAGGTCATGCTGGGAAAAGCGGAAGACTTGAATCTCTAAAAGAAACTGCTGAGGAACTTGGATTTCTAAAAACTCTTGCTATAAAAGATTCATAACAAATTTACCTATCGCTAAGGAGGATGTAAGTCCTGGGCTTTCGATACCTTGTAAATTTATAAAATTTTTAATTCCATGATCATCAACCGTTTGAATACTAAAGTCTTTCATAGTTTCATTTGGTCTAGTTATCTTTGGTCTTATTCCGGTATAGTCAGGATGTAATTTAGAAGGATCTATCTCTGGCCAATATTTAGAAATGGCGTCCATAAATTTATCTTTTAATGACTCATTAAAACTATAGTCAATCTCATTCACAAACTCTACATCAGGTCCAAATCTCATTCCGCCTACTAAATCAAAACCAACATGAATTCCTAAGCTATGTTGGCCTGAGACTGGATAAATTAAATTTGAAAAAGGAGATTTACCTGAATACTTAAAGTAGTGACCTTTAGCAAAATAATTTTTATAAATTTTATCTTCTGGAAAATTTTTTATATTTTGAAGAGTTAATTCATTACTTAAGCCGCTACAATTAATCAAGTATTTACTTTCTACTGAAAATTTTTCGTCCGCTAAACAAGTAACTTCAAATTTATCTTTGTTTTTTTTTGCAGATAAAAAAGAAGTTCTCAAAGAGATAAAACTTCCTGAATGCTGGATATCTCCTTCCAGGGCAGTCACATATTCTGGTACATCGATCACTCCTGAATTAGGTGAGTAAAGTGCTTTCTTAAATATTAATCCTGGATTATTTTCTAAAACCTTCTCATTTTCTACAGTATCTATTTCAACGTTATTTTTTTTTCCTTGAATTAAAATACTATCTAGATTTGAGAGTTCCTCTTTATTTAAAGCAATAATAAATTTTCCATATTTTTTGTGATTTATATTTTTTTCTTTGGCATATTTATAAATAAGCTTATTTCCTTCAACACAAAGTTTTGTTTTTAAAAAGTTTTCTGGATAATAGATTCCCGCATGAATCACTCCCGAATTACGTGATGAGGTTACATCTCCTGATCTTTCATTTTTTTCTAAAACAATAGTTTCTTTTCCTGAAATTGATAATTCGCGAGCTATGCTTAATCCAATAACGCCGCCTCCAATTACAATTACGTCAGTCATCAGTTTTATTGTTGTAAGAATTGATAAGACTCTTCATTTCTTTTCTAAGTAGAAAAATTGAAATTAAATTTGGTAATGTACTTGCAGCTACTGTAATCAATGCAAAATTCCATATTATTTCAGTATCGATATAGCCGCTACCTGCAATAAAAAAAGCCAAAATGTAAAGGATTCTGTAATAAATTATTGAAGAATCTCCGAATAAGTAAGCTGAACAGCGATCGCCATAATATGCCCATGAGATTACAGTGGAAAAGGCAAATAACAACAATCCTATAGAGACAATATACTCGCCATAATTTCCAAAAAATCCTTTATTGAATGCCTTACTTGTTAAGACTGCAGATTTTACTAGTGATTTTCCAACAAACTGATAATCGGCATCCATCTGTGAATTATTGATTCTTATTTTTCCTGTAAAAGGAATGCCATTTTTTTTCACAGTAACCTCTTCAGCAATGGATCTATTATTAAGAATTGTTACCGTATTTTTAATTTCACCTGAAACAATGATTAGGTCTCCTGTAAAGCCTATTAAAGACGAATTTTCTCCAGATAAAAAATTTAAGATGTCCTTTCCATCTCTCTCTTCTTCTAAACTACCATTTACGATATACATTGAAGTCCTTTCGAAACTGTTATTGAATTTTTCTGTCCAAACTCCAGATGAAAGAATTACTAGGCCAGTCAAAGTACAGATTATAATTGTGTCTATAAATGGCTCTAAAATTGATACGAATCCCTCTTCAACAGAGTATTTAGTTCTTGAAGTTGCATGTGCAATTGGAGCAGATCCTTGACCTGCTTCATTAGAATACAAGCCCCTTGCAACTCCATAAGTAAAAGCAAGTGAGAAAGATGCTCCAAGAAAACCTCCAACAACAGAAGTGCCTTCAAAAACATCAAGAATAATTATTTGAAAAGAGGGAATGATATTTTCATAGTTAAATATTAAAACGCTCAATCCACCTATGAGATATATGAAAGCCATTAATGGAACTATTGAGGCTGCTATTGTTGATATTCTTTTTATACCTCCTATGATTACAAGAGCTACTAGTGAGCTCATTACAACAGAAGTCATTAAAGGATCTATTCCAAAGCTAGATTCAATAGTACTTGAGATATTATCTATTTGAGGCATATTTCCTGATCCAAAAGTACTTATTAAGAGAGAAAATGCAAAGATCGCTCCTAGCCACTTCATGTTTAAGCCTTTTTCCATGTACAACATTGGACCGCCCGATATATCTCCAGATTTATTTTTTTCTCGATATGCATGAGACAGGGAAACCTCGACAAATTTAGTTGTCATCCCAAGAAAAGCTGTAATCCACATCCAAAATAAAGCTGCTGGGCCACCTATAAAAATAGCCATTGCCACTCCGCCAATATTTCCCGTCCCAACAGTTCCTGACAAAGCTGTACTCAAAGCTTGAAAGGGAGACGTTTGTCCCTCGTTACCTTTTCCAGATGAAAATAGAATTCTCCATCCTTTTAGGAAATATTTAAATTGAGGTACTCCTAAATATGCTGTGAAAAAAATACCTACCGAGAGCAAAAGTAAAGGAAACCAAGCAGCACTCCCAAAGTAGCTATCAACTAGAAGAATATAGTTGTTGAGGGTTTCCAATTATTCTTCGGATCTTACTTTTGCTTCAAATTCAGTATAGCCGCCAACTAATTCACCATTTACAGTAATTTGTGGAAATGTTCTTGCTGAAGGAAATTTTTCGAACATTTGCTCCCTTGTGAAATCTACATCGAGCATATATTTCTTATATTCAAAGTTTTTTTGTTTACATAAATTTTCCGCTTTGTCACAAAAAGGACATTGCGGTTTAGACCAAATCTCTATCATAATGAACCTCTTATTAATTTTATGACACTTCAAGCAATATCAAAAGGATTTGAGTATTACAAAAAATTTGGATTGAATTTTACTATTAAGATTCTTCCATTAATTTTTCTTTTTGGTTTTTTGGCAAGTGTTGGCTCTTCATCAAGCTTATCGGAAGGAATATCAAGTTTTGATATTTCTTTATTATTGATAAACAATTTTTTAATTTCACCTCTATTAACTATCATCGCTATTTTCATAGCCAATGACTTGATTGAGAATCATAATAGAGATGTTTTGGTCTATTACGCTATTTCATGGCAGTTTCTTTTAAAAGTGTTGATACTTTCTTTAATTTCTACCCTTTGCATTGGAATTGGCCTACTTTTATTTGTTGTCCCAGGAATATTAATAGCTGGATTACTTATCTTTGTGAATTACTTTGCAATCTTAGAGAATAAAACAATACTTGACTCTCTGAATCTTTCTTGGGAGAAATCAAAATTGATCTTTTTTCAATGCATTCTCATGGCAGGCTTTTTTTGGTTCATTACAATACTAACC
>JAYNHP010000049.1:0-12240 GCA_038108155.1 Flavobacteriales bacterium
GAATCCAAGAACTCTGTTTATTACTAGAACTTATGAAACATGAGACCATACCAAGTAACTTAAAATTAAAATCTCCATGTTCTGAGGAATTTAACTTACTTAGGGAAAATAAAAAGAAAAAAATAACTTACGCACTGACCAATAATTTTGCTTTTGGAGGTATTAATACAGTTTTAGCAATTAAAAATGAGAGGGTATGAATCTAAAATTAGATAATAAAGTTGTAATAATAACTGGCGCTACTGGTGGAATTGGTGGAGATATTGTCGCTGAGTTTCTAAGAGAAAAAGCAATAGCAGTATGTCTTATTAGAAATGAATTAAAAATGGAAGAATTCAAGTCTAATTTAATAAAAGAAGATATTCCGGTAAAAAATTTATATTCTTATAAATGTGATCTTTTAAATTACGATGAAATTGTAAAATCAGTTGGAGATATAAATAAAAAGTTTGGTAAAGTAAATTCATTAGTAAATTGCGCAGGCTACACAAAAGAGTATCCATTTGCAATGCTAGATGAAGATGAAATATCTCATACTTTAGATATTAATCTTAAAAGTCCGATGATGCTTACTCACGCAATTTTAAGAATAATGTTCAGACAAAAAAATGGTTCTATAATTAACGTTTCCTCTATATCAGCAGTTAAAAAAGGTAGAGGAATAGTTGCTTATGCTTCTGCAAAATCTGGAATTGAAAACTTCACAAGGACTTTGGCTTCAGAAGTAGGAAAAAAAAATATAAGAGTGAACTGTATAAGACCAGGGATTATTGAAACTAGTATGAGTGGACAAGTAATGAGTAGAACTAAAGATCAAATAAAAGAAATTACTTGTTTGGGAAGGTTTGGAAAAACAAAAGAAATATCAAAAATGGCAACTTTTTTGGCTTCTGATAATTCATCTTCTTATATTACTGGAGAATGTATAACAATAGACGGTGGAATAATTTAAAATAAAATGAAGAAAATTGAAGAAATATTTGAGGATGTGTGCAATGTAATTGAAAACTCTACAGGTTATAAAAAAGAAGATATTAATATGGAGGATACTCTATTTGATAAATTGGAAATTGATTCCATTGATTTGGTAGATATTCTATTTGAATTAGAGACATTGTATGATATTGAATTAAAAATAAGCGATATCGAACTAAAGGCAAAAAAAGAGTTAGGCGATGTTCAGTACGAAATCGATGGAGTGATAACTGCTGAAGGAATAGAATCTTTGAAGCGACACATGAGTGAAATAAATCCAGACAAGCTTACTGAAGGTCTTACTATTAATGAACTTATTCAGCTATTTTCCATTCACTCGTTATGTAAACTTGTCTTATTAAAGCTGGAAGGTATGTAAAAATATAATTATAAAATTCTATAAAATGAGAATTTCAATTGTTGGAGCATATGGATTTACAGGAAAAATAATTTGTGAAGAATTCAATAAAATTAAGTACTCCTACTCTATCTATGGAAGAAATATAAACGCTCTTAATGAACTTAAAAAAGGAAATTCAAATATTAAAAATTCAAAATCAATCAATCTTAGAATAATTGGAGATGTAAATTATCTAATTGAAAATTCAGATTTAATAATCAATTGCGCTGGTCCTTTTACAGAAGAATCTTTTTTACTAGTGAAAAATGTCGCTAAAAGTGGTAAAATATATTTAGACATTTCGGGGGAAATTGGATTTATTAAGAATTCAAGGGATTATTTACAAGGAATATCGGTTAAAAACAAATCGTTAATTATTCATGGCTGTGCATTTGAAAGTCTAGTATCAGACTTAATACTGCAATCTTTGAGTGAGAAAAATAAAATTAAATCTGTAAAAACATTTTACAAATTCAATCAAAAAAAAGTATCTCCAGGGACTAGAATAACTATGAAGCTAAGTAAATATAGAGAGAGTTTTAAGGTGAAAAATAATCAATGGTTGAGTTGTGATTTTAAAAATGATTTAATTCAAATAACCAATGGAAATAATAGCAAAGAAGTTGCTGTTCCTTACCCACTTCCAGAAGTTGCTTTTTCAAAATGGAATTTTGAGGTAAATCAGGCTGAAAGTTTTCTTATTATCGATGAAAATGACTCTAAATATATGACTAACAGAAAAAGTGTAGAAGGAGATGCTTTAGAAGAACTGGACAAACTTCGTTTAAAAAAATTCAAGGGACCGGAACTGAAAGATAGAATGTCTCAAAAATGTGAATTATTTGTAAATATCAATCAAGAAAGTATACATCCAAAGACTTTAGAAGCCGAAATAAAAGACACGTATTTACTTACAGCAAAAGCCATTGTCCTAACGGTAGAAAAAATTCATAAAAAGAACCCAAATTTATATGGTATTGTTAGTCCAGGACAAATATTTAATGGAAATCCCATAAAAATAATACAAAAGCTTGGGGTTAAATTAAACCACCAATCAAAATTTAGAATTAAAAATTGATTAATAAACAATGGGAAATAAGGATGGATTTTATAAAATAATTATTAGAAATAATAAGTTATTATTTACTATTTTTATTTCTACAATTTTATTTTTAATTGTCACCATTCCTACTCCAAAATTTAATGGCGATATATCAGGATTCAACTTAGAAAAAAATAAAGAGTTTATTAAATATCAAAATACAGATTCTATTTTTAAAAATAAATCAAAAATATTTTTAGAGGTTATTCCTAACTCTGATAATAGAAAAGAAATTCAAAAAAAGATTAAAAAAATTTCTCAAGAAATTACTTCAAAATACAAAAACTCAACTGTAACCAATCCTTTAACTTATTATGATAAAATGATAAGACACTGGAAAATTAAGAACAATCAATTATCTACATTTCTAAAACAAGCAAAAGAAGTACCAGAACTTAAAAAACTGATATCCAACGATTTAAAATCATTTTTAGTGATAATTTCTTTTGATGATTTTAAAAGTATTGATATTGATTATTTAAATACTATTTTTCAGGAACCCTATCCAGAAATTAAAAAAATAAATGTTTTTAGCATAGCCCATTTAGAAACTTCTATTGAGAAATATGTTACAAAAGATGTTATTAATTTAACACTGCTAATTCTTATTTTCTTTTCATTATATATAATATTTTCTTTTAGGAATTTTAATGCTTTGATATTTATGGCTTTTACCATTCTAGGACCTATTAGTATTTCATTATTGGTTTTCCACTTTTTAAATGTGCAAGTGAATTTAATTTCTCTTCTTGTCTTCCCAATTGTCCTTATACTGGCATTATCAGATTCAATTCATTTATTAACAGGATTTGTGAAATTTAAACATATTGAGAATAGAGAGAAAAGAACAGAAAAAGTCATAGCAAATTATTTTATTCCTTCTTTTTTTTCTTCTTTAACTACTGCAGCAGCATTTTTGAGTTTTTACTTTTTTAATGATTCTGTTTTTATACAGCAGTTTGGAATGATCACAAGTATTGCATTGATGTTAGAGTTTATAATTGTATTTTCAATTGCACCATTTCTTTTAACAAGGCTGCAGATTAAAAAGATAAATGACTACAATATTAATATGCTTTCAAACTTTCTTTTCAAGAACAAAAAAACTATATCAGTAGGATTAATTTTGGTATTAATTACATCCTTGACGTTAGTAAATAAATTATCTGTTAGGACAAGTACAGATATATTTTTCCCTGTAAATTCAGAAATTAGTCACGTTAGAAATAGATTAATGGATAAATATTATTCAACAATAAAGTTAGATATTCTACTTACCAATAAGGATAAGAAAAAGAATAACCAATTAATAGAAAATTATATTATTGAGTTAAATAAAAGATTTGAAAATGAAGCATTAATAGTCAATATTTCTTCAAGTTTAGACAAATTTTACTTCAAAACTCGATATGGTGTAAAAGCTAATTTGTTTAATTTTTTGGGAAATGGCAATCCATATTACGATGAAAAAACCAATACTCAAAGAATAGAATTAAAATTCAAAAGTGCTCAAGATGTAGTAGATTTTAGTAATGGAAAATTATTAGAAATAATAAATGATAGTCCAAAAGAAATAAATATTTCATATTCAAGTATGGGTCTATTGTTAAATGAAATGAATAATAGTATTACTACTTCTTTAATAAAATCTCTACTTAGCTCTGGATTGGTCATCTTTTTAATAATTCTAATAATGACAAAGTCTATTTTAGCTTCTTTATTAAGTTTATTACCTAACTTAATACCACTTGGTTTTATAATTATAATTTATTATGTGTTCAATATAAATATTAATGTTATTACTGCATTAACTGCAGTTATAAGTATAGGCTTGTTAGATGATGACACCGTTCATATTTTGTATCGTAAGTTTTGGTTAAAAAAACCTATGGAAGAACTTTCATTTAGTATCTTATCATCAGCAATAATTTTAACAATTTGCTTTGCGTTTTTTATGACAAGCAGTTTTAAGCCTATAGTTGCATTTGGATGGGTAAGTTCTTTAATTTTTATTATTGGCATCATTTCTGAAATGACCTTAATGCAGTGGATTTTACAATATTTTGGAAAAAATAAAATAAATTGAAACGAATGAGAATTTATTGGTCCTTCCGAAACATAAGTTTAATTCTAGGGTTGTTTTGTTATTTGTCTTCTGTTGGTCAGGAAATCATTTGTAAAGACAATACCAGACTTTCTAAAGAAAAGGAGGCTATTGTCATACTTCCTGGATTTGGAGATTCAAAAAAAGGAAGAGATGAGCAAGAGAAATTCTTTAAAGAAAAAGGTTACGATTTATTTATTCCTGAGTATATGGACAAATTCAAGGTAGATAATTGTGTAGAAAACCTACACAAATTCTACAGAGAAAATCAATTAAAAGATTATAAAAAAATTCATTTTTTCACTTATATATTAGGATCATGGGTATTGAATAAGTTTATTAATAAATATGGTGTTTTAAATATATCTACAATAGTTTACGACCGAAGTCCTACCCAGGAAAGAGCACCTTATTTAGCTGCAGAAAATTTAAATATAATTATTTCAATGATGGGTATAAAGAATATAATGAATGACATGGCAGCTTTAGAATATCCTCCTATTGAAAACAATGATTTAAATATTGGAATTATCATTGAAAGTAAAGCAACAAAGTTGCTACGATTACTAGAAAAAAAGGCTTTAGAAATGGGTCCATTAGATTATAAATTAGAAAGTCTAAACCAAAAAACAGATGATTATCTTTATACATGGCTAAATCATGATCAAATGTACGAACGCTTTGATATCATTGGAGAAGAAATATTTTATTTTATAGAAAATCATTCATTTTCTAATAATGCGGTAAGAGTACAGTATGATTGGGATCCATTTACTAACTATAAAAAAGAAGGATTAAAATGATTTCATTTTATAAAATCAAACCAAAATTTCAAAAGTTATTAAAACCAATTTTAGCTAGGTTATATAAGCTTGGAATTACAGCAAACCAAATTACAGTTAGTTCCATTATTTTGTCATTTTTAATAGGATTTTCTCTTTGGTTTCATCCTGATTACCGTTGGGGGCTACTAGTGGTTCCAATTGGTCTTTTAATTAGAATGGCGCTTAATGCATTAGATGGTATGATGGCAAGAACTTATAATATGCAATCAAAGTTGGGAGAGGTTTTAAATGAAATTGGGGATGTGATTTCTGACTTATTTATATTCATTCCTATGACACAAATACAAGGACTTAACCACGAGCTTCTAGCTTTGTTTATTGGACTATCTATTGTAAATGAGTTTGCTGGGTTTATGGGTAAATTAATTGGTAAAGAAAGAAGGTATGATGGTCCAATGGGAAAAAGCGATAGAGCATTTTTAGTTGGAATAATTTGTTTGATTCTTTTCTTTAGACCTATAGATTTGATAATTATCAACGCTATATTTATCGTAGCATCCTCTCTAGTAGTTTTAAGTACTGTAATAAGATTAAAAAAGGGATTGAAAGATGGATAAACTTATTCAAAATATAAATATTTCCGGAGAAATTCAAGTAGTAATATTTGTCATTTTAGCAATTCTAGTACTTTCTTCAATAGCATTAGGGATTTGGGGACTATTTAGTAAATCTAAAATGCTCAAAGAGCTTAAAACCAGAACAAAATCGTGGTGGATAATGTGTACCTTATTTATAACTGCTACCATTATTAGTAATGTGATTACCTATGTTTGTATTGGATTTTTATCATTTGCTGCATTAAGAGAATTTTATTCCGTTATTAGATTAAGGAAATCAGATAGAGCTGGAATGTTATGGTGTTATTTAGCCATTCCAGTCCAATATTATTTAGCTTACAGAGGATGGTACGAACTTTTCATAGTGTTTATTCCTGTATTTATGTTTGTTTGGATACCTTTTATTTTAGTATTACAAGGTGAAACTAAAATGATTATGTCCTCAATGGCTGGTCTTCCTACATCCCTAATGCTTTGTGTTTTTGGATTGAGTCATATGGCTTATTTAATAAGTTTACCAGAAATAAATGGTTTTAGTGCTGGAGGTAAAGGACTTCTTCTATTTTTAATTTTCATAACTCAGATAAATGATGTAATGCAATTTATATGGGGGAAATTAATAGGAAAACATAAAATATTGCCAAAAATTAGTCCTAATAAAACTTGGGGAGGATTCATTGGAGGTTTAATTTCTTCTGTTATTATCGGCTATCTAATGAGCTTTTTAACTCCATTAAACGACTGGCAAGTTATTGTGGTTAGCTTTTTCATAGCAGGAGTTGGTTTTGTGGGAGACGTAGTTGTATCTGCTATAAAACGAGACATGGGGGTAAAAGATATGGGACAAGCAATTCCTGGACATGGTGGAGTTTTGGATAGAATAGATTCTTTAGCATTAACAACCCCTATTTTCTTTCATTTAGTTTATTTTTTCGCCTACTAGTGAGAACTATTTTTCTTTATATTATTTATAAGATATTTTGGAATTTTTTCTTCAAAATAATAATTGGCGTTAGGTATATTGGAGAAAAGAAATTAATAAAACACCAACAATTTGTGATGGTAGCAAATCATAATAGTCATGCAGATGGAGTTACTCTTATGACATCTGTTCCAGTAGACAGACTAGCAATAACTTATCCAGTAGCTGCAGAAGATTATTTTGGAAAAAGTAAACTTTCAGCCTTCCTATCTTGGTTTCTTATAAACCTCCTTTTAATTCCTAGAAAAAGAGATGAGAAAAATCCAAAAAGAGATCCTATTTTTATAATGGATAGTTATTTAAAAGATGGTAAGTCACTAATTTTTTTTCCTGAAGGATCAAGAGGTAAAGCAGGTAAAATACAGGTTTTCAAGAAGGGTTTAGGATATTTGATGAAAGAAAATATGAATATTCCTATTATACCGGTTTATTTAGAAGGAATTGGCAGAGTACTGCCAAAAGGAAATAAAATAATGTTACCAGGAATAACCAAAATATATTTTGGAAACCCAATTTTTTTAGAAAATGAATCTGTAGAAGAAATTGTTGAAAAAGCAGAAAACGCTGTACACTATCTTAAAAATAGATGTGACAATAACAATAGCTCAAAATTAAGAGATTAATATTCTTACTTTATATCTTAACTTTGTAAAAATTATTTTAATGTCTTCCTTTGAAAAATTTGGATTAAGAAAACAACTTCACAATGCCATTGAAGATTTAGGGTTCAAAACACCCACCCCAATTCAAGATCAATCTTTTTCTGTTATTCTTTCTGGTAAAGACATGTTGGGAATAGCTCAAACTGGAACAGGAAAAACTTTAGGATATATGATGCCCTTATTGGACGAACTTAAATATTCCAAGCAATCCAACCCAAGAATATTAATTTTAGTTCCTACTAGAGAATTGGTAATTCAAGTAAAAGAAGAAATTGAAAACTTTTCGAAATATTTAAGTATAAGAACTATTGGCATATATGGTGGAGTAAATATAAAAAGACAGAGTATTGAGCTATATGAAGGTTGCGATATTGTGGTAGCAACACCTGGAAGATTATACGACTTAATACTTAACCAATCTCTTGTAGTTAAAGGACTAAAAAAGCTAGTAATTGACGAAGTAGATGTTATCCTTGATTTGGGGTTTAGAACTCAGATTACTAATATTTTAGATCTTCTTCCAAAAAAAAGACAGAATATTATGTTCTCAGCAACTGTGACCAAGCATGTTGAGTCACTAATTGACGATTTTTTTATTAATCCAGTTAAAATTTCAATTGCTCTAAGTGGAACACCATTAGATAATATTTCTCAGCGATGCTATAAAGTAGATAATTTTAATACTAAAATAAATTTACTTTCTCATTTAATAGCTGATAAAGAAGAATTTAAAAAAGTACTAATCTTTGTTTCTAACAAGAAAATGGCAGATAAAGTATTTGAACAAATAGAACCAAAATTTGGTCATGAATCGTGTATTATTCATTCAAATAAGTCTCAAAACTACAGGATTAGATCTATAGAATATTTCGATTCTGGAAAAAATAGGATTCTTGTTTCTACAGATATTATGTCTAGAGGTTTGGATTTGAAAGAAATTTCTCATGTTGTAAATTTTGATACTCCTGAATTTCCAGAA
Source organism: Flavobacteriales bacterium (assembly GCA_038108155.1). Classification (GTDB taxonomy): domain Bacteria; phylum Bacteroidota; class Bacteroidia; order Flavobacteriales_D; family Parvicellaceae; genus MED-G20. Next base: position 8,607 of record JAYNHP010000049.1, read on the forward strand.
AACTACATGCATAGAATTGGTAGAACAGGAAGAGCTGAAAAAGAAGGAAATACTATTTTATTTTTTACAGAAAAAGAGCAGAATTTTAAAAATAAGATTGAAGAACTAATGAATTTTGAGATACCAATGGTTGATTTCCCTAAACAGGTAGAGATTTCTTTAGAACTAATTGACGAAGAGAAAGCAGATTTTATATTGAATAAAAATGAAAACCGTAACTCAAAAAAGATTGAGCTCACAGCTGGGTTTCACGAAAAGAAAGAGAAAAACTTAAAGACCAATTTAGGTGGAAGCTACAGAAGAGCTATTAAAAAGAAGTACAAGAAACCTAAGACAAGGGGTGATAAGACTTACCACAAAAGACAAAAACGAGGATAGAAAACCGAAGAATTTCTAACCTTTTTTGAAAAGAAAACCTAAACCAATTCTAGATAAAAATTTCTTTTCAAAATTCCAAAAAAACTTAAACTGACCAAATAAAAAGCCAGTAATAGGTAAAGTAATTTGATAAATAGGAAAAATAAGTGCAATTCTTAGAGGCCAATAAACAATTGGATCTACCAACTCTTTTTCAATGCCAAAAAAAGAGGTTACAGGGCTTGCCACCCAGGAAGCAAATGATCCATTAATGGCAAAAACTGTAAAAATTAGAAAAATTTGGATATTTGAGTTAATACCCCACTTTTTTTTTAGGTTTTGCATTGTATATTTGAAAATTAATCATAGTAAAATTACAATTTGTAATTGATACTAAAAGGATAAATTACCATATCTATCGAAAATTAAACATTTTGTTACTTTAACCCATTATTGTTTACAATAAATTACGTTAGTAACAAAATAAGCTTTTAAAAGAAAAATAATAATGGAACAACTCTTTGATTATATATCCAAACGAATTGAATTAACTACAGAAATTAAGGATTTTACAAAATCAATTTCAACCATTAAAAAATTAAAAAAAGGAGATGTATTAATTAAGGAAAATCAAATTGTAAATAAGACCTATTTTGTGATGGATGGCTGTCTTAGATCTTACGTATTTGATAACTTTGGAAAGGAACATACCCTTCAATTTGCATTAAAAAATAATTGGATTAGCGATTACATAGCCATTTTCAATAATGAAAAATCAAGTCAGACTGTTGAGTGTATAGCAAATTCAACAGTTATTGAAACATCTATAAGCGAAGGAATTGATAGTATATTTTTAAAATTTCCAAAAATTGAATCAATCCACAGAAAAAACTTAGAACGTAATATTGTTAGCTTACAAAAAAGAATTTTAAATCAATTACAGCTAACATCATTGGATAGATACAAATATTTTTTAAAACAACATCCTGAAATTGAAAAATATGCTCTAAACTATCATATTGCATCCTATCTAGGAATTACTCAACAGAGCTTAAGCAGGTTGAGAGGTTCCATAAAATAATTTACTTTTTTAACATTTGTTAAATGGTATTAATTTTTCTTTTTATAATTTTGTTTAACTTTTAATAAAATAAATTAAACAAACATAATGCTTGTCTGATTATTTGAGACTTCTTTTGTTTAGCTTTTATTTTAAAAAGTAAGTAAAATGATAAACAAACCTATTTTGCAGGAAATAAAAAACGCTTAAAATACATGAAATATATATTAATTTCAATTACCGTATTTATCTCGTTTTTGATTTCAAGTATTTCTTACAGTCAAGGATTCTCTTTTTTAAACACAGTAACTTCGTCCTCATCTGGATATCAGGCTTCCATAAGAGCTGTAAAGGTAGATCAACTTGGTAATAAATATATTGCTGGTAATTTTGACATTTTAGCATCCATTAAAAACACTACCATTACAGGCAATTCTAAGGATATATTCTTTGGGAAATTAGATCCATTGGGTAATCCAATTTGGATTAAAACTGCAGGGGGAACAGATTCTGACCAAGCAATGGATATAGAGTTAGACAACCAAGGAGGATTATATATAAGTGGATTATTTTCGGGAGCAGCCGATTTTGATGGAAACACAGTAACTGCAATACAACCATCTGCTAATTCTATAAGTATGTCTGATAATTTTTTAGTCAAATATGATACTTCTGGTAATTTTCAATGGATTAAAACTGGAGCAACAACTGATAATGACTTTAACAATAATGTGAATGGATATAATAACAACACCTTTAATTGTTATGGAAAAAGTAAGATAAAATTTAAGAATGGTCATATTTACTTAATGGCTTCAAACCGAGTATCTGGTTCTCAGTTAGGAGCAATAAATCCAACTGGGAGACAATTTGATGGCATAACGCTTCCCAACACCCAAGCTCCAGGTGGAGGTGGTTTTTATGGTTATAAATATTTAAACAGTTTTATTTTAAAAACAGATGTTAACGGCACTAACAGTTGGTTAACTCCTATATATTGCAATACTAACTCAGATTTTGATGCAGTAATAGGTCTTGATTTTGAAGTAAACTCTAACAACCATGTCATTGCACAATACTACTACTCGAGTTTTGGTTGTAAAATAGGTGGACAACCTATCCCAACCTCAATCTCAAGTTTTCCCTTTAGCAATTCTACTCCAAAAGGGGCCATAATGATTTTAGAATTAAATGGTTTAGGCTCTTACAATAATGTTTATAAAATTGAAAACACTTTATCCTCTTTCAATGCATTTTTTGGTTTTGGCAATGCATTAAATTACATATCTTATGGCTTATCAATTGATAATTCGGACAACATTTATTTTGCATTTAACAACTTTTTCAATAGTAATTTTAACCAAACTATAGCCGGAATCAACATTCCTGAAAATACCAATACTTTAGTTAAATTAAACCCAAATTTCCTTCCTACTAATTGTAATTTACTGAACACTTTCCCTTCGCAATCTCAAAATAGCTTCCCAATTTCTGCTTTAGAAATAAAAGACAATCAATTATTTTTTGGTGGCACACTAGACGGAACTATAAATTTAGATTTCAATACTTTCTCACGTTCAGACGAAATAACATTTGTGAATATGGATACTAACTTAAGTTCTGTTAATTGGGTTACGAGTACTTCTAACAGTAGTGTCCTTCAAGTTGATGGAAGTGGAGGTAGTTCTACTACACCTGAAACATATTCGTTAGGTATTTATGACCTTTCAATTGGAAACGAAAACCAAGCTGTATTTTGTGGAAATATAGGTCCCCAATATAGATCATTCGGAGATTATACGACAACAACCAATCAACTCAATGATGCCTTTTTAACTGAAATAATACCATGTAGCCCAGTTTTTTCTCAAATTCTTCCCCTTAATCCAGTAATTTGTGGTGCAGGAAATTCAGCAACACTAAATGCCAATGTAAGCCCTGGAATTTCTTACACCTGGGTTAGTAATGGTAGCTCTACATCAAGTAGCAATACACCATTATATACCACTACTAATGTTGGAGATTTTTCTTTGATTACCGATAGCTTGGGATGTAAAGACACCAGCAATATCGTAAATGTATCCATAGCACCCTTGCCAAATGTAATTGTTCCTCAAAGTACTTTTACTGCTTGCTTTACAGGTGGACCTACAGTTGTTCCAGCTGGAAGTCCAAGTGGTGGAGTTTGGTCAGGTCTAGGTATGGTAAATGATTCTG
>JAYNHP010000050.1:0-12159 GCA_038108155.1 Flavobacteriales bacterium
ATATAAAGGTTTCGTGTTTAAATGCACACCTGATAAATCATTACGAATATTTAGTTCTGATGTTGATGATGTAGTATAAGGACTTAGGTTGCTTTTAATTATATTTACCATATTTTTACGAAGAAATCAATAATGTCATTTTGAAGGAAATTAATTTATCATTTAACAATAAAAATATTTTCGTAGGTGGTTCTACTAATGGAATTGGATGGGAATCAGCAACCCTTTTTGCAAAATATGGAGGAAACATAACACTAGTTTCAAGAAAAGAAAACCTGCTATTGCAAAGACTTCAAGAATTACCCAATAATGGAAATCAACAACACTCCTATATTGTTGCTGACTTTAGTAACCCAGAAAATTTAGAAAAAACCATTAAAGATTTTGTCCAGAAAAAGTCAATAAATTATGACATTATTATCAACAACACTGGTGGACCACCAGCCGGGCAACTAGAAAAAGCAACCACAGAAGAACTGTTAAGTGCTTTTAATCTTCACCTTATTTCTTTTCACAAAATTCTTGGCTGTTTACTACCAGGAATGAAAAGTAGAAATGCTGGAAGCATAATAAATATTATTTCCACATCTGTAAAACAGCCGTTAAACGGTTTAGGAGTCTCGAACACAATAAGAGGAGCAGTAGCCAATTGGGCTAAAACATTAGCTAATGAATTGGGGGCATATAACATAACTGTTAATAATGTTCTCCCAGGGGCGACCAATACAGGAAGATTAAAAGAAATAATAAAAAACAAGGCCCAAAAACTTAATCTTGAAGAAAGTGAAATCGAAAAACAAATGGCCGATCAAGTACCACTAAAAAGAATCGCTGAACCTATTGAGGTTGCCAATGCTGTAGTGTTTTTGGCATCAGATAAAGCGAGATACATAAGTGGAGTAAACCTCCCAGTAGACGGAGGAAGAACTAAAAGCCTATAGTTTTCAAGTTAATAATTTAAACCCTCGTCCGTGAACATTGATAATTTGAATTTGTTCGTCGTGCTTTAAATATTTTCTAAGCTTTGCAATATATACATCCATGCTTCTTCCATTGAAATAATTGTCATCACCCCATATTGCTTTCAAGGCATGATCTCTTTCTAATATGTCATTTTTATTTTTGTAAAGTAAAATTAAAAGATCAGATTCCTTAGTAGTTAAATTTACACTGAAATCATCTTTAGATAATATTTGCATTTTTGGATTGAAAGTAAGTTTGCCAATTTTTATATCGTCAAAGTGAGAATCTGAATCTGAAGAAACTCTTTTCAAGATAGCACTTATACGAGCTGTCAATTCTTCCATATTAAATGGCTTTGTGATGTAATCATCCGCACCAATCTCAAAGCCTTTTAAAGTATCTTCTTTCATAGATTTTGCGGTAAGAAATATAATAGGAACTTTTTTATCAATTCCCCTTATATCTTTAGCAGTACTAAATCCATCTTTAATTGGCATCATTACATCCAAAATAACAATATCGTACTGGTTTTTGACAAACTCACGGTATCCTAGTTCCCCATTTATTTCCCAAGTACAATTAAATCCCTTTGCTTTTAAATAATCTGAAGTGATTGATCCTAGATTTGAATCATCCTCCACCAATAAAACTTTTATTTCTTTTTTCATGACTCTAATATTTTAGAGGATTTTAAATTTACTGTAAAAGTACTTCCGTTTCCTAACTTGCTTTCTACCATTATTTTTCCTTTATGTAAGTCAATAATTGATTTTACATAACTCAATCCCAAACCAAAACCTTTAACATTATGTAAGTCTCCAGTTGGTACTCTAAATAATTTTTCAAAAATCCTTTTATGGTTATCCTTTGCAATTCCTATGCCATTATCTTTAATTCTAATAATTAGTCCGCCAATTACATCTCTAGTGGAAATGGTTACCAATGGAGATTTAGAAGAATATTTTAAAGAATTGTCCAATAAATTGTGAATAACATTGGTTATATGTAGCTTATCCGCCTCAATAATTTTATTTTGAGCCAAAAAGTCAGTCTTAATTTTTCCATTTCTAGTATTATAAGAAAGTTGAATGGATTTGATAGCTTTTTTTATTACATCTTCAATATTAAAAACTTCTAATTTAAGTTCTGGACTAGCTTTTACAGAAACTGAACTTTCTAAGACATTTTCAACAAGTTTTCCCAATCTTACATTTTCAGACTTAATTGTTGTAAGAAATCTATTTTGGCTGGACTTATCTAGCTTAATATTTTTATCTGTTAGTGCTTCACATGCCAAACCAATTGTAGCAATTGGAGTCTTTAATTCATGTGTCATATTGTTAATGAAATCTGTTTTAATTCGTGTGTTCTTTTTTTGATTTTGAATTACTCTAATACTGTAAATAAATGTTCCTAGAATAATTAAAATCAAGAGCATTGAAAGGATTAGAACTGGGGTGAAGGATTTTGCAATTGACCAACGAAGTTTAAGAATATATAAAGTGAAAACTTTTTTTTCATTAAATAAGTCATCGTTTAGAAACTCTACAGAATAACTAGTAGACTTCTCTAAGATAGAATTGTCAATATTCTCAAAGTTTGAAAGAAATAAAAGACCATTTTCATCTGTTATACTGTAGTGAAAATCATTTTTTATTCCGTGTTTCTCTAAAGATGCCTTAATCAATTGAATAACTTCTTTCTCACTCAACGCCTTGTCCAGATTAATATTTATGTTTAGCGCTAGTTTTTTATTAATTATCCTAAATAAGTCTTTTCTTTTTTCTGAAATTGACTTTTCAGAATTACTTATTTTTTTGAGAGTGTCTGAAAATTCAGAATTACTTCCAAATCTTTTTTGAACTGGTAAAATATTTCCTCCAATTTTGGGAATGGAATAATTAGATTCGTTAAGAATTTTTTCTCTTAGCTCATCTCCAATTTCTGTCACACAAATCTCAAATAATGTGTGAAAATTATTTTTTTTCTCGTTAAAAGTATTTTTAGCCCAATACAATTGAACTAGTAAAAATCCAAATAGAGCAAAACTGCTAAGAAAGATGATAACCTGGATGTATTTACTATTTTTTTTCAAATCATTAAGTTTCTCTATAATGGAATATTTCCATGCTTTTTCTTAGGAATAGTGGCCTTTTTATTTTCTGAAATTTTAAATGCTTTAATTAATTTTTCTCTAGTATCAGAAGGTAAAATAACTTCATCTACATAGCCTCTTGAAGCTGCATTATAGGGGTTGGCAAACATTGCAGCATATTCGTCTTGTTTTTCTTTGAGTTTAGCTTCAGGATTTTTAGAATTGGTTATTTCTTTTTTGAAAATTATTTCAGCAGCTCCTTTGGCTCCCATAACTGCAATTTCTGCTGTTGGCCACGCAAAATTCATGTCTGCACCAATGTGTTTGGAATTCATTACATCATAAGCCCCACCATATGCTTTACGAGTAATGACTGTAATTCGAGGAACTGTTGCTTCACAAAAAGCGTACAATAGTTTTGCTCCATTTGTGATAATTCCATTCCATTCCTGATCTGTCCCTGGAAGAAACCCAGGAACATCTTCTAATACTAGAAGAGGGATGTTAAACGCATCACAAAACCTTACAAATCTTGCACCTTTTACGGAAGCATCCACATCTAAAACTCCAGCAAGTACAGCTGGTTGATTTGCTATAATTCCAATAGACCTTCCTGCTAATCTAGCAAATCCAATCACTATATTTTCAGCAAATTCTTTGTGAACTTCAAAGAAACTTCCAGAATCTGAAAGGTGATGAATGATTTCTCTTACATCGTAGGGGTGGTTTGGATTTTCAGGTATTAAAAGATTAAGTTCTGGTCTTTTTTCATCTTGAAAATCATAGGGTAAATTTTCGGGAATTTCTTCGCAGTTTTGTGGGATATAAGAAAGAAGTGTTTTTAAATTCTCAATAGTATCTAATTCATTTTCACAAGCAAAATGGGTTACTCCAGATTTAACCATGTGGGCTTCGGCACCGCCAAGTTCTTCAGCAGTAACTTCTTCATTAGTAACCGTCTTTACAACATTTGGACCAGTGACAAACATATAAGATGTATTTTTGGTCATGAATATAAAATCTGTTAATGCAGGAGAGTAAACAGCACCACCAGCACATGGCCCCATAATTGCTGATAATTGTGGAATAACGCCTGAAGCTTTGGTGTTGTTGTAAAATATATCTGCATAGCCTCCAAGAGAAACCACACCTTCCTGAATTCTTGCGCCTCCCGAATCGTTTAATCCAATAATTGGAACCCCATTTTTCATAGCTAGCTCCATTATTTTACATATTTTTTCAGCGTGAGCTTCTGCAAGAGAGCCTCCTAGAACTGTAAAATCTTGAGAATAAACATAAACCAATCTCCCATTAACAGTTCCGTAACCAGTCACTACTCCATCCCCTAAAAATTTAGTTTTTTCCAATCCAAAATTTGTAGATCTATGCGTTACAAATCCCCCAATTTCTTCAAAACTATTACTATCAAGCAATAATTCTAGTCTTTCTCTAGCTGTTAATTTTCCTTTTTTGTGTTGGGCATCAATCCTTTTTTGACCACCACCAAGTCTGGATTCTTTTAACTTGTCCTCTAATTTTTCATTCTTCATCTTAATTCATTAAATCCTCAATTTCTTCAGCTTCAATTGGAATATTCTCCATAAGATTTTTAGGCTCACTATTTTTTTGAACCACTACATCATCTTCTAATCTTATTCCAATTCCTTCTTCTGGAATATATATTCCTGGCTCTACTGTAAAAACCATATTTTCTTCTATTGGCTCTGTCCAAGAACCAACGTCATGAGTATCCAAACCAATATAATGAGATGTTCCGTGCATAAAGTATTTTTTGTAGGCAGGCCAGTTAGAATCTTGATTTTGGATGTCTTTTAATGAGATTAAATTTAACTTTAATAATTCTTCCTCCATTATTTCCCCAACTTGCTTGTGATAATCATTTAGAAAAACGCCTGGAGTTAATAATTTTGTAGCTTCTTTTTTCACACGCAAAACAGAATTGTAAACCTCTTTTTGTCTAGATGTAAATTTTCCATTTACTGGAACACATCTTGTTAAATCCGAAGCATAATTTGCATACTCTGCACCAAAATCCATTAAAATAATCTCTCCATCTTGACAGCTTTTATTGTTTTCTATATAATGTAAAACACAAGCTGATTTTCCAGATGCTATTATGGGAGTGTAGGCAAATCCCTTGGATCTATTTGAAAGAAATTCATGCATTAACTCTGCTTCAATTTCGTACTCCATTACTCCTGGCTTGATAAAATTTAAAATCCTTCTGAAGCCTTTTTCAGTAATATCACATGCTTTTTTCATGATTTCAATTTCTATACTGTCTTTCACAGATCGTATTTGATGCATTATAGGAGCAACTCTAAGAGTTGGATGAATTGGAAAATCGGAAAGAAACTTTTTCACAAATCTATCTTCTCTTGTTTCCATAGAATTGGATGTTCTTAAGTGTTCATTGCTATTTAGATAAACAGATTCACTTTCTATAACTAGCTGTCTAAACACAGTTTCGAACTGATCTAACCAGTATATTGTTTTAATTCCAGAAACTTCAGTTGCTCTTTTTTTGGTTAGTTTTTCCCCCTCCCAAACTGCAATGTGCTCACTGGTTTCTTTAAGAAATAATATTTCCTTATGCAATTTGTTTTTACAATCTGGAAAAATCACCAAAATACTCTCCTCTTGATCAACTCCAGAAAGATGAAATATATCTCTGTGCTGAGTAAAAGGAAGCGTACTGTCAGCCCCAGTGTTGTAAATATCATTAGAATTGAAAACAGCTAAACTATTTCTCTTTATTTTACTTACAAACCTTTCTCTATTATTTATAAATAATTGGCTATTAATGGGAAGGTATTTCATAGTTTATAATAAAAATTAATTATCAGTAAAAATAACAATATTTAAAGGATTGTATAATCTAAAAGTAATTTAGATTAAATGAAAAATAAAATTCGCTAAACTATTTAAAGCAATGACATTATGATGACAAATAAATTATAGATAATTATTGATTTTTGTAAGTATATAAATTTGTTGAATACTGTTCAAATCATAGCGTTTACCCACAGGCAATTTAATTTTGACGAAATTGGTCTTTTTCACTTGGACGATAAGCAAAGAATTGATGTTCTGACAAAATTAAAAACAAATTTGGATATTGATGAACTCATGTATCTTTCCACATGTAACAGGGTTGAGTTTATTGTAAGTCTCGAAAAAAAAATCACAAAGACTTTTGTAGAACAATTAATAAAACAACTCTTAGCTGATAAATTACCAACCAATTTAAAAAACATTGTTGATAGAGCTGAAATTATAAATAATAAAGCTGCAGTACACCATATTTTTTCAGTGGCCTCTTCCATCGACTCTTTAGTGGTAGGGGAAAGAGAAATAATAACCCAAGTAAGAAAAGCCTTTGAAGAGTGTAGAGAAAATAATTTATGTGGAGATGTAATTAGAGTGTTGGTGCAATCTACCATATCCACAGCTAAAAAAGTCTACACTGAAAGTAATATTGGGACTAGACCCGTATCAATTGTTTCGTTGGCTTTTTTAGAACTTAAAAAATATATTTCAAAAAAACCAAAGAAAATTTTAGTTATTGGTGCTGGTAAAACTGTTACTTCGATGCTGAAATTTATAAGCAAAAACCAGCAACATCATTACTCCATATATAATAGATCGATTGAAAAAGCCCATAAATTAGTTGAGAACTTAAATATAAATGCTGAAGTTTTTCCACTCATTGAACTGGTAAATCATAATTCTAAATTTGATTTTATAATAAGCTGTACCGGCTCCAAGGAAATTGTACTTTCTGAGGAAAATTTCCAAAAAATTAGCCGAAATAATACTAAATCAGTAATTGTAGATCTTGCCGTCCCCAATGACTGTGATATTAATATCACTAAAAACGAAAATGTAAAACTTATAAATGTAGACCAGTTAAAAGTTAGAGCAGAGGAAAATCTCCAAGCTAGAGGCGAAGAGATTAAAAGATGCTTAGAGATTATTGATAGACAAATTATAAAATACTATATTTCTGAAAAAGAGAGAAATCTTGAAAGAGCCTTAAGCTCTGTTCCAAAAAGCATAAAAGGAATAAGACAGAAAGCTTTTAGAGAAGTTTTTGCAAAGGAGTTGGAAACACTAGATCCTGGAGCAATTGAAGTAGTAAATAGTTTGGTAGATTACATTGAAAAAAAATATATTAGTGTACCAATGAAGATGGCCAAAGATATTCTTCTAAAAGAATCAACGAAGTAATTTTTTTTGCAAATAAAAAAAATAACCATAGGATCTAGAGGCAGCAATCTTGCCTTATGGCAGGCAAATTATGTGAAAGATAAATTGTCTAGTCTAGGAATCGAATCCAATATTAAAATAATTAAAACGAAGGGAGATAAAATTCAAAATTTAAGTTTTGATAAAATTGAAGGGAAAGGTTTTTTTACAAAAGAAATTGAAAACGCACTTTTAAATAATGATATTGATCTTGCTGTACACTCTCTAAAAGACCTTGAAACAGATCAGCCTAAAGGACTTTGTATTGCCGCTATCCCAAAAAGAGAAGATCCGGCTGATGTTCTTTTAATAAATCCAAATTCTTTTGACGAATCAAAGGTTTTAAATATTATTAAATCACCTGTTGTTGGAACCTCATCAGCAAGAAGAAAAAATCAATTACTTTTATTTCGTGAGGACGTTATTATTAAAGACTTGAGAGGAAATGTTCCCACAAGAATTAATAAATTAAGAACTAATGAGTACGATGCTATTGTCCTAGCAAAGGCAGGGCTAAACAGGTTAAAAATAAATCTTTCTGAATTCTATGTTCAAGAATTGCCTGTAAATTCATTTATACCTGCTCCCGCGCAAGGGGCATTAGGTCTTCAAGTAAGACAATCAGATAAAAAACTAAAAAAAACTCTAGAGAAAATCTCCCATAAAGACAGCGAAGAAGATGTAAATTTTGAAAGAAAAATTCTAAATGGTATCAATGGAGGTTGTCATTCCCCCTTTGGGGTTTATTCTTTTAAAGACCAAAGTGGAGAAAGAATATCGTGGGTAAGTTATTCAGATAAAATAAGTAAAACTCCAATTAGATTTATTTCCAAGTCTTCTAAAATTGAAACAATAGTTGATAAAATCAATAGCAAATTAAATCCGTTTTCTATTTGGATATCTAGATCCTTAGCTGAGGATAGTATTTTTAGTAAATTGACTAAGTCTTTACCAGTTTCTCTAACTGCAGAATCTTTGATTGACATGAAAATTTTAAAAATTGACACAATTCCTAAATGCGATTGGATTTTTATTAATTCTGCATTCGCACTTAACTCAATAATGCATCTAAAGAGTGGTTTAAAATCAAAAAAAATTGCTGCATTTGGACAATCTACTGCAAAGTACCTACAAAAAAATGGTTTTAAAGTTGATTTTATTGGAGAAGGTTCTCCACCAAATGTTGCTCAAGTGTTTTCATCAATAGTGAGTTCTAAAGAAATAGTTTTTATCCCATCTTCTAACAAGTCTTTAGGAACTGTTCAAGGTGTTATCGACAATAGAAATAAAATTATTGTAGAAACTTACCAGACTCTACCAATAGATAAAAAGGTAGAAAATCACGATTATTTAGTTTTTACAAGCCCGAGTAATGTTGAGGCTTTTTTACTTTCCAATAAATTTCATAATCAGAAAATTATAAGCATTGGACCAAGCACTACAAAATCACTTAAAGATGCGGGAGTCATTAACGTAGTTGAGTCTTTTCAAAGTACTGAACTAGCTCTTGCAGATGCTTTATTTTCTTTAATTTAAGAAGGATGAATTATCTTGCTCATCTAGTTCTGTCAGGAAAAAATGAGGAAGTTATATTTGGGAATTTTATTGCTGACGCAGTAAAAGGAAAATCCTATCTATCTTGGTCAAAAAATATTCAGAAAGGTATTTTGCTTCATCGATTTATAGACCATTATACAGATACAAACCCACATTATTTAGCTGGTAAAAGAAGGTTCTATGAAAAGTTTCCTAAAATGGGAGGAGTTATAAACGATATTCTTTACGATTATCTTTTATGGCAATATGAGCTTAAATATAAAAACATACAATTAGACAAAGAAATAATTGGTTTTTACAGAACTTTAGATGGATTTCAAAATAAGATGCCTAAAAGGATCCTCTACATGTACCAATACATGAAAAAAGACGATTGGCTTACAAATTATCAGTACAAACATGGTGTTAAGAAAGCTCTCCATGGAATCGGAAAAAGAATAAAATACTCCGACAATTTAGAAAGTTGTTTTGATATTTTAGAATCTTCAATTTTTGACTTTGAAAAAGAGTTTGAAATGTTTTATCATGAAATAAAAGAGCATACATCTTCTTTTTATGTAAATTAATGTTTTAAAACTTTAAAAATGAAAATTAAAGCCCCTTTCAATTTAAATGAATGGATTGAAAACAATCGACATTTATTAAAACCCCCCGTTGGTAATAAAAATCTATATATTGATTCTGGAGATTATATAGTAATGATTGTTGCTGGACCAAATGCTAGAAAAGATTATCACTACAACGAAACTGAAGAATTATTCTACCAAATTGAAGGTGATATTATTGTTAAAACTCAACAAGATGGTAAATTAGTGGAATATAAAATTAAGGAGAATGAAATGTTCTTATTACCAGCAAAAGTTCCACACTCTCCAATAAGATCTGAAGGATCAATAGGCTTGGTAATTGAAAGAAAAAGAAGTAAAGAGCATAAAGATGGATTGATGTGGTTTTCTGATACAGCCAATGAGTTGTTGTATGAAGAATATTTTCAATTAACCAACATAGAAAAAGATTTTTTAGCGGTTTTTAAAAGGTTCTATTCCAATGAAAAATTAAGAACTTGTCCTAAAACAGGAGAAATTATGGAAGCGGATGAAAGATATATAGATTAGTTACTCTAATAAATTTATATGGCCTTTTAAGCTATTAAAAGTGTTGTCAAAATCAAAATACTCTATAGTCCATATATAGCTATCTATTTTACATTTATTTCCTAAATATTTTCCATCCCAAAAATTATTTATATCTGTCGTGTGGTATATTTCTTCCCCCCATCGGTTGTATATCCATAACTGGAAACTTTTAATATTTTCTCCAATGATTTCAAATTCATCATTCTTTAAATCACCATTTGGTGTAAAGGTGTTTGGCACAAAAATAGAACCTCTTAAGTTGACTTCAACTGTGTCGGAGGCCAAACAGCCAATTGAATCCGTAACATTTAATATATATAATGTTGTTTCCGTAGGATTTATCTGAGGATTTAAGCAATTATAGCAAGACAGCCATGAGCTAGACTCCCAGAAATAGTTATTTGTATTTGTATATCCATTTAAATTTATGGGTTCACCAAAATTCATCCAGAAATCTGTACCAGCATTTACAATAGGATATGGAGCTACATTAACTGCCACTTCAAATGTGTCTTTACATCCAAAACTGTTTTCGACAATTACTTTATAAATAGTGTTTTGTAATGGGTATGCATAGGTCCAACTACTGTCATAATTAGATAGGTTATTACCTGGATACCAAAAATATTCTATTCCGTCTTGTGCATATATTTCAGCAGTATCACCAACACAAATTGATGTATCTCCAAATGCACTTCCAGAATATCCAAAAACAAGAACAATAATAGAATCTGAGGATTGCCCACAGGCATTTTGTGAACTCATGTAAAAAGTCATATTAGAATCACTTTTAATCCATATATTATTTCCTATGGTATCATAAGGATTAATTAAAGGGCTCCATATAGCAGATTCTATATTAGACGGAGCAACCAATACAGAGTCTCCAAAACACAAGTTTACAGTATCTTGGAGAATTATATTTGGGATTGAAATATCTACACCAATATATACCGAGTCAGTATATATGCATCCGTTTGGAGTAGTGATATCTACATAATACGTCGTGCTTTGGGTTGGACTTATAATAGGACTTGCACTATCTATATTAATAATATTAGTTCCTGACCAGCGGTATGTTATTCCACCACTAGCAAATAGTGTCAAACTATCTTCTTTACAAATAACGCTATCGCTACTTGTTTGATAAATATCATTAGGTATGTTAACATCAAAATAGGTAGTATCCACTCCGCAGCTATCGATAGCTATGAGCATGTAGGTAGTCGATACCGATGGAGTAGCAATTACCTGTTGTGAAAGACTATCTGAAAGAGAATTAGTTGGAGACCAAATAAACTGCGAACCTCCATAAGCATTTAGTGTGGATACTGTTCCAGGACATAAAATACTATCACCAGTTACCAAAGCATTATTCACAGCATAAATATTAATTTGAATATTTGCTGTATCTGAAAGTACACAGGCATTAGAATCAGAAACAATTAAACTAACATTGTAAGTTCCAGTGTCGCTGTAATTATGATTTGGGCTTTCTATATTTGATGTGTTCCCGTCTCCAAAATCCCATAGGTACTGGTTGCCTCCCTGAGAAAGACTTGTGAATTGACACGAATTTGGTAGACATGCAAAGTAATTAGGAATACTTATACTAGAACTTATACTTTCTAAATCAAATTTAAAAGCACCAAGATTACAATATAGTCCTCCGTTGCTATTGGAAACTACATTAGGAGTTGTTGGAAAATCGTTGTTCCCTTGGCACCCTGCGCAAACAGCTTGGTAGATTTTACCATTTTTATCAAATCTACTAGTTCCACCATCTACATGTTCAGCGCTTTCATCCCCTCCAAAATAGCCTCCGTATAAAATCGATTGCATGTCTTGACTAAAAACTGCTAAATAGAAATCAGAGCTGTCCGTGACATTTTGAAGAGAGTTTAACATTGGCATATTTGCTGTAGTTCCATTTTCTGCATTTAGTCCTCCCCAACCAGAAATATAAATTAGCCCACAGTTGGAAACTAAAAATGCCGATGGGGTAATGTTTTTGGCTAAACTTCCATTCCCAAAACAAGTTGATACCAAAGTAGTAGATAGATTAGAATCTAGCTTTTGAATAAACTGTGAACCTATAGAATTATAAACATTAGCTGGGAAAACATTGGTAGAAGAATC
>JAYNHP010000051.1:0-11942 GCA_038108155.1 Flavobacteriales bacterium
AATTGAAAGAATTACCTCCAAATACCTCAATTTGAATAGTATCTCCTTCACAAATCGTTGTGTCATTGGAAGAGGATATTGAAGGTATATAACCTTCAGAAATAGTGATGACTGTATCTGCAAAACACCCTAAAGTATCTACTGAACTTAATAAATAAGTTCCTGCACTTAAACCATTAACTACAAAAGAAGAAGTAACGTTACTGTCTATTAAAATTGAATTATTAGTTACAAAATCTTTTAATTCAAAAATCCAAAAAGGACTATTGGATCCAACAGGAAATCCTGTTATGGAAGCATTATCTGATCCAAAGCAAACAAGAGAATCAATTGTGAAATTAGGAGAATAACAAGTGTCACAAATAGAAATTATATCTATACTAGCAGAGTCTAAACATCCACCATTTGTATCAGTTACTACAACAGAATATGTTGAATTTTGATTTGGAAGCACATATGGATTTTGAATTGTGGATGAAGATATAAAAGAAGATGAACTCCACTGATAGGTAAAACTTCCCGGATCTGGAATTGTAGAACACGATTTAAAATAGGTGACGGGTCTTTTATTTTCAATTCCTGTTGGACTAGAGCTATAAGAACATGCTTGAGTAACATCGCTTCTATAATAAAGCGCTGATAAATAAGGAGTTAATTGGTAAGGCGTAGACCAATTATAAGTATATGTACCATTACTTAAATTATTAAAACATATTTCAATTACTATATTTGAAATTCCATCCCATTCATAAGCATTAGTTAATTGAAAATTATTTATTCCAATACTTGGACTAATATTTTGTGGACTAAAAACAGTGGTTAAATTTGGAATCCAATTATTAATAATATTTAAATTGGTGCATCCCATTTTTATCGTATAGTCATAAAAAATATTGGTAGCCCCATTTTGAGATAATGCCTCCCAAGCTAGCTCTGTTATTTTACCAGCAGTCAAACCAGCTGTTAGCAACTCACTAGCTCTATATAAAAACTGGTGCTTTGCATTTTTATAATAGTGACCAAATGGAGCAGGATATGAAAACTGTGTATTCGACCCATTTAAAGTTCCTACTGACAAAGTAGTATCATTTGAATTGCAGACAGTTGAAGCGCTAGGACCACATAAAGCTGGGGCACTGCCTTCCAAAACAAGATTCAAAAGAACTGTATCTCCACAAAAACTAATAGAATCACTAGCACTTAAAGTAATTTGTGGTGAATAAGAAGGAATAACATTAATAGTTAGAGTGTCTATTTTATGGCAACCTTGACCATTTAAAATATTTATTTGATAATCAAAAATACCTGGGACAGAAGAGCTGAATAAAGGATTATTAATATTGCTATTATCTAGATTAAATGAAGGATTCCATTGAAATGTATAATTATCTGGAATTGAAGGTTGAGCTAAAAATTGAATATTGGAGTTTAGACAAGTACTATTTCCACTTTGTGTTAATGTATAATTATAATCTGGAGCAACAGAGACTGTTATAGTATCCACATTTGTACAACCTCCTGATAAATTACTTTCAACTTTATAGGTGGTGGTGTTCAATGGATTTGCAATTGGATTCGAACAATTAATACAAGAAAAATTAGATCCTAATACGATTGGATCTCCACTTAAAACAGACCATGTAAAATTTGATCCACCAAAAGCTAAAAGTGATATTGAATCTTGTTCACAAATAGTAATATCTTGTCCAACTGTAGTACTTGAGATTACAGATAACCCAACGGCAGCAGACGTAATTCCTCTGTTAGGACAGGCATTATCATATGCCTCAACATTAATAGTAGTAAAAGCGCCTATACCAGGTGGAACTGTAAAACAAAAAGTAGCTGAAGCAGGTGAAGAATAAGAATTTTGAATCATAGTAGCTCCAATAAATAGTTGTGAGATGTTAGAACTAATAATCAAAGAATCCTGAGGATTTCCGTCCAAAAACTCTAAATCAAAGCATAAAAAATCTCCCTCACATGCTTGAATATCAAATAATGAAGTTTGGGTAGCAGTTCCTGTAAGATTGAGTAACCCTATTGGATTTGGAGTAGGACTAAAATTTGTTGTACAGTTGATAATTTCAAAAGTAAAATCTTGCTTTACTGAGCCAACTAAATTTCCATTTGAGTCAAATTCTTCAATTAGGACAACTACAACAAAATTACCTTGAATAGTAGGCGTAAATGTAATTTCACCAGTGCTTGAGTTTATACTTATTCCATTAATTGGACTTGATCCAGAATAACCAAATTGATAAGGAACAGGAACACCAGGACTTTCTAAAGCATCTACTAATGAATAAAATAGCGAATCACCATCTGGTTCAAAAACTCCAAAATTATAAATTACAGGTTGATTAATACAACTGTAAGGAATTGGAGAACCTGAAATTACTGGTGAATTGTTACATGGTGATGTATTGCTATTCAATACAGTTTCAAAATAATAAGCATTTGAAGAGCCAGTAAGATTTTGAGAAGAATTTCTACAACAACCATCGTATGAAAAAATCCAACTATCACATCCACTAGGTAATGTCACTATCCCCTTCCACACATGTTTGAAAACACCTGGAAAAACTCCTCCATTACATTCACTTTGAGGCAAAAGTAAGTCGCACAATTGTGAAACTTCTTGTTGATAAACAATATTTTGCAAGCTTAAACTGTTAGAAAAAGGAATCCCGCATGTGTTGCTCACACTTATAGACTTTGGAGTTGATGAGATAAAGGCTGTACCACAATCTTCAAATAAGGTTAAAGTGATTTCAAATTCATTGGATGATATACATGTATAAGAAATATTTCCACCAGGAACGTGGGATGCATTTATACTTATTGTGTATATAATAGAAACAATAAATAAATATAATTTATTCATAATTAAAAAAATGCAGTAGTGAATTATAAAAATTCAAAATTCACTTTTATTAATTTATATGGTATAGCTAAAGTAAATATACTATTTAGATAAGTAATTACTTTTATCATATGATAAAATTGATTTGCATCAATTTTTAACATATAAATTAATATAATCATTGTATATACAATATACATTTTTCAATGCTTCAAATTTACATTAAGGTTTTAAAACAATATGGATATTTTAATACTAGATCTAAAAAAAGAATTTTGGCTTTTTAATCTTTTTTCTCTATTTGTAGGTCTAATATTAATTATAATTGACAGGTCTGTTGATTTTAAATTTGCAGACAATATTAGAACTTTAACAACTCTATATTATATTTCTATTTTGATACCATCAATTTCTGTAATTGTTAGAATACTTCATTACGTAGGAAGAAGAGGTTGGAATATTTTATTAATAATTATCCCAATTATTGGAATTATTTGGCTACTGGCATTTTTTTATAATGAGACCGTTCCTGAAAAAAATAAGTGGAGAAAAAATCCTAGTCTCATAGTTTATCATAAATCTAGACAGGGTCTACATCAACTTTCACCCTAATAGATTTACTACCTTCTTTTTTTGACCAACGATTTATAGTTAGCTGAATAAAATCCTTTACCTTACTTAAAGACAAGGTATTCTCTACCTTTATTAGTATTTGTTGGTTGTAGTAATTATTTATTCTTGGAATAATTGTAAATTCTGGCCCTAAAACCCTCTCTCTTAATCTTTTTTTGAGTTCAATAGCTAGGTTGTTAGCTCCTACTAACAAATAATTAGAACTTTTATGGACTAAAACTAATTTAATCAAATTAAAATATGGAGGATATTTAAAATGTTTACGGTCTGCTAACTCTTGTTTATAAAGAGATTTGAAATCGTATTCCATTACCTTTTTAATTACCCAATGATAAGGATCAAAGGTTTGTAAAATTACTTTTCCCCTTTCATTTTTTCTTCCGCTTCTGCCACTCACCTGAGTTAGAAGTTGAAAACAACGCTCATATGCTCTAAAATCTGGATAATGCAACAAATCATCTGCCTGTATTACTCCTACCAAGCCAACATGATCAAAGTCTAAACCCTTACTAACCATTTGGGTGCCTACCAAAATATCAATTTCTTTTTGTTCAAACTGGTCAATGATGTTCTGAAAAGAGGTCTTTTTTCTGGTTGTATCCCAGTCCATTCTTTTTACTCTTATTTCTTTACCTAAATGCATAAAAAGCTCTTCTTCAATCTTTTGAGTCCCTATTCCTAATTTGGACATTTTTGGGGAACCACAAGCGGAACAATTTTCTACTCGTTTAGTTGTGTAACCACAGTAATGACATTTCATTGTAGGATTATACTTATGTATAGTTAGACTTACATCACACTTTTTACACATTGGTGTCCAGCTACAAACCATACACATTTCTCTCGGTGCATATCCTCTCCTGTTTTGAAATAAAATCACTTGTTTACTTTCTCTTAGTGTGTCTTGAATTGCATCCAAAAGCAATGGAGTAAATATTCCTCGCATCTTTTTCTTTTTATGAGCTACTTTTAAATCTGCACACTGTATTTCTGGCATAGAAACATCGTGGTATCTTTTATCTAAAACTACATAACCAATCTTTTTTTGTTCTACTAACTCCATCATTTCCATACTTGGAGTTGCTGACCCCAATAATAATTTTGAATTGTGGATTTGAGCCATTTTTGAAGCTACATCTCTAGCATTATATCTTGGAGAAGGATCTATCTGTTTATAGGAAGTCTCGTGCTCTTCATCGACTATAATTAGACCCAAATCTTTAAATGGAAGAAATATAGCAGATCTTGCACCTAAAATTATGTCGTATTGATGTAGTTTTTCATTCATCATAGAGTACCATAGTTCTGTGCGCTCAGCAAGACTGAACCTTGAGTGGTATACACCAACTCTGTTTCCAAAAAAAGATTGCAAACGTTGGATAATTTGAGTTGTAATAGCTATCTCTGGCAATAAATACAATATTTTCTTTTTATTTTTTAACTGCTTAGCGATTAGCTGAATATATATTTCGGTTTTCCCGCTTCCTGTAACACCATGAAGTAGTAAACTAGTTCCGTTTTTAAAATAATTATCAATTTTTTTTAATGCTGAAGATTGAAAATCCGAAAGATTAGGCATTTTTTTTGAAATATTATCGACATCTTTTATCCTACTATCTTCAATATTTTCAATTTCTAAAATATTTTTGTCAATCAATCCCTTTAAAACTGCAGCTGACAGGTTAGAATCGGTCAATAGTTTCTTTTTAAGAATCGATTTTCCAGATAACTCCTGGCTTAATTGTAAAAATTTGAGAAGTAACTCTTCTTGTTTAGGTGCTTTAGAAAGTTTATTAAAAGCATCTTCTAAAAGCCCTTGATCTTTTTTTAGATTCGGATGAAGATTTATTTTTTGTATTGTTTTTATTCGGTATTTTTCATGATGAGCTTCATAATCTTGAATCCATCCTAATTTCAATAAGTTTTTTATATAAACATGGGGAAATTTAATTTGCAATAAGTCTGAAATTTCTTTCAGATTCATTTGCTGGTTGTGTTCTAAGGCATCTACAATCTTTTGCTCACTCGGTCTTAAAACTGATAATTCCTTATCAGTATATTTTTTTAGTGAAGGCAAATACATTGACTCACTATTTAGCTTAAGGCTATTTGGAAGACCTGCTAACATAACTTCCCCCATTGTTGTCATGTAATATCTAGAAATCCACGCCCAAAGTTCAAGTTGTTTTAAATTTACAATTGGCTCATCATCCAAAACTTCTATAACTTCCTTGGTTTTATAAGATGGCTTTTGTTGATGAACTCTAAATACTATTGCTGAATACTGTTTCTTTCTTCCAACGTTAACCAAGACTCGCTGACCAATATTTAATCTCATTCCGACTTTTAAATGATAAGACAAAAGTTTTGGTAAAGCAATGGGTATGATTACATCTATAAAATTGGTTATTTCTTTATTATTTAATTGCTGTGACATTCTTTATTTCGAAGACTGGAGAGTTATATATTTGTAAAGGAAAATAAATTATTATATTAATAAGGTACTTAAATTTTGAATCTTTGTGAAAAATAAAAAAACAAGTTCAATTTTTTGGTATATTCAAATTTAAACCTATTTAAATGAGTGAAAGAATTCTTAAAGCTCTTATGCAACTTTTTGCTATTGTAGCAAAAATTAATGTAATAGAAGAATCGGATGAAATTGTTGCCGCGGACTCATCAAAAAACATTGTTGAAATCTTACTAAAACAAGATCTAAATTCCGAACTTGTTGTTAAATATCTAAAGATATTTGATGAATTCATTAAGGAAAGACACGGAACCAAAAGAGTAAAAGACAGTAAGAAAAAAAGAACTTCAGTAAACTCTGTTAAAGTACTTAGAATATGTACCCAAATAAATGAAGAATTAGAACAAAGACAAAAAGTAATTGTTTTAATTAGAATCTTAGAATTTATTTTTGCAGATGATCTGCATACAGAAAAAGAGTTGGCATTTGCAGAAACAGTAGCAGATACTTTTAATATTTCTATTGAAGAGTACCAACAAATATTACAATTTGCAGAATCATCCGCAAATAGCATAACTAATCACGACAATCATCTTGTTATAAATTCAAAATTAGATAACGATGAAAAAGAAGGCAAGAAACTATATGCCGAAGGAATTAAAGGAAGTATTTCTGTTCTTAGAGTATTATCTGTAAAAACCTATTTCATTCGTTACTTTGGAAAACAAGAATTGTTTTTAAATGGTCAAGCGATTTCTCCAAATATTATAAAATTAATAAGACAAGGTTCCTCAATTAAGAACACTAAAATTGCACCTATATATTATAGCGATATTATAGCCCAATTTCTCTCCGAAACTAATGATGAAAAAATAGAATTTACCGCTAATAATATAGAATATGAATTCTCTTCTGGTAAAAAAGGCTTACACGATTTTACTTTTAAAGAAGAATCTGGAAGACTTGTAGGAATTATGGGTGGATCTGGCTCTGGAAAATCCACCTTATTAAATGTTCTTAATGGTAACTATCCTCCATCTAGTGGAGAAATTAAAATTAATGGAATTGGACTCTACGAAAGCCCAAAACTTTTGGAGGGTGTTATTGGATTTGTTCCACAAGACGATTTATTAATTGAAGAGCTTTCAGTTTTTGAGAATTTATATTACAATGCAAAACTTTGTTTTGGAAATTATGAAGATGATAAACTTGTAGAACTAGTAAACGAGGTTCTTATTTCAATTGGTCTTTTTGAAGCCAAAGACTTAAAAGTAGGTAATCCTCTTTCTAAGACAATTTCCGGCGGACAAAGAAAAAGATTAAATATTGCACTTGAGCTAATTAGAGAACCATCGATACTATTTGTAGATGAACCAACTTCTGGACTTTCTTCAAACGATTCAGAAATTATAATGGATTTATTAAAGGTTTTAGCCTTAAAAGGAAAATTAATTTTTGTAGTTATTCACCAGCCATCTTCTGAAATTTTTAAAATGTTTGACCAATTGATTATTCTTGATGTTGGTGGATATCCAATTTACAAAGGAGATCCTGTAGATGCAGTAGTTTACTTCAAAAAATTAATAAACCATGTAAATGCAGATGAAAGCGAATGTGAAACTTGTGGAAATGTAAATCCAGAACAAATTTTTAATATCATCGACATGAAGGTGGTAGATGAATATGGCGAATTTACAGGAAATAGAAAAGTTTCTCCTCTTGAATGGAACAGACACTATCATAAACTAATTAATCCCAAATCCAACGAAAATAAAAAACAAAAAATTCCGGCTAGTATCTTTAAAATACCAAGTTTATTGAAACAATTTGGAATCTTTTTCATAAGGGATATAAAGTCGAAACTGACCAATACTCAGTATATGATTATTACTCTTTTTGAGGCTCCTTTACTTGCAGGTATTCTAGCATTTTTTATGAAATATTTAGAAACTAATTATTTAAAACATGAATTGGAGTATACTTTCTACAACAGCGACAATCTTCCTCAATATCTTTTTATTTCTGTAATAGTTGCTTTATTTATAGGACTCACTACAAGTTCGGAAGAAATCATAGGTAATTTAAAAATACTTCAAAGAGAAAAGTTTCTAAATCTTAGTAAGGGCAGTTACTTGTTTTCAAAAATTGGAATTATGTTCTTAATATCTGCTATACAAACAGTATTTTATGTATTAGTTGGAAATTTCATTCTCGGTATTCATGGATTATTCTTCGCTCATTGGATGATTCTTTTCTCAACTTCCTGTTTTGCCAATTTACTTGGCTTAAATATATCAGCAAGCTTTAACTCTGTAAAAGTTATTTATATATTAATTCCTATTTGTATTATTCCACAGCTTTTGTTCAGTGGAATAATTGTTCCTTTTGACAAACTTCACCCCTATTTTTCTTCAAAATCTGAAGTACCTGCTATTGGAAATATAATGGCATCTAGATGGGCTTATGAAGCATTGACAGTAGTACAGTTTAAGGACAATGATTATGAAAAGCGGTTTTTTGAATTTGATAAAAAAATGTCGTTTGCCAATTGGAAAAAAGACCAATGGGAAAGTAATCTAGATTCCAAACTAACTAATTTTTACAGAATAAGTCAGAAAGAAAACCCTCTGCATACAGAAATAGATAAAATTAAAAGAGATGGACAAATTATAATTAATGAAGTTAGAAAAGAAATAAAAAACTTCAATTCATCAGATTTGTATAGTGATGAAGATGTAGAAAAGCTTCTATTGACAATTAAAAATAACAATATGGAGAAAAAAGATTATTTAGCGCTTCATAATTATCTAACTAGTATCAGAAATTTTTATATGAAACAATACAATACAGCTTCAAATTTAAAAGATGCAATTTTAATTCGTGAAACTGATCCAGATACTACTTTCATAAGAAAACTTAGAGCTTTAAAAAAACAAAAAGTAATTTCTTCAAAAGAATATAGATCTTTTAAAAATTTAATGTCTTATCTAAAAAAATACCAATTCCAAAAATTTAAAAATAAATACAACAACCATAGTCTTGAAGATTTTGTAACTAACTCTAACTCTTTGACATACATTACTGAGGACGAAACTGGTCTTATTCAAAAAGCAGATCCTATTTATTTAGACCCTGTAAATCACAAATATTTTGGAGCCCATTTTTATGCTCCGTCTAAATATTTTTTGAATTATAAATTTGACACTTTCAGTGCCAATCTTATTGTTATTTGGCTAATGACAGTTGTTCTTACTATCACACTTTATTTTGATGTACTTAGAAAGATTTTAGAGATGAAATCTTCTAAAAGATAATTCTTTTGTAGAAGACTTTTGAGTCCTCTTTAATTTTCAGAATGTATAGTCCTTTTTTTAATATCTGAATCTCATTATTGAAATTACTAGTTTCATACTGTACTAATTCTCCAGAGATATTAAAAAGACTGTATTCATATGGCACTTTTAATCCTTGAATTTGTACTATTCCATCAGGTGTTGGATTGGGAAATACATTGATTAAAGATGACTGAACTTGGCTAATATTGGAAGAGGGATCGTTATCTATATATAAGTTGTCAATTCCTGCCTCTACTAAATGATCCACTCCAAAACTCCAGTCTGAAGTAGTTATTTCAATTTTAAAACTACTAAGATTTATAGTATTTGGTATTTCTAGAGAAAGCTTATACCAGTTCTTAGGATTATCACTTTGAATAAAAAATAAATTTTCTTTATTAACTCCATCATTTATATCTATAAAAAGAGTATCATCGGAAATAGTACCACCTAAAAAATTTCTCCACCATAAGTTGCAATGTAAATAGTTTGTTTGGTTTGAATCCAGAGAAATAGTAGGAGATACTAATTGGACATATCCTAAATCTACATCATCTGCCGATGGAGAAGAACCCAAATTGCCTGTAATAAAAGCCATATTTCCACAATCCTCACTATCAAAAGCTGGGCTACAAGTATCTGAATTATTATAAATAGTTACATTAGGTACATCTCTTTCCCATAATCCAGAGGCTGCAGATGAATTCACTGTCCAACCCATATCTACATTAAATCTATCTCTATATCCTTCATCAAGAGAAATTATAAATGGAGTATTGTCGTTAATTATATCAAAAGATTCCAGACAAAAGTCTTTGTAACTCCATAAGCCTGCATAAATGTTATAAGATCCAGGAATTAAGTTATTAATGGTGAATAAACCATTTTGGTCTGTAGTTCCGCTGTAAGTAAAATTATCATTAGTGATAATAAAATCAACTCCTGAAAGCGTAGAATTAAGAGCTGAACTTTTACTTTCTATATTTAAATTTAGTGGGGTTAAAGAATACATTACTAAATTCAAAATTGTAGTAGAATCGTTTTGAAGAACTACTTGATTTATAGTGTCGGACTGGTACAAAGGGTGTGAGAAAACAACACTGTAAGTACCTGCGTTTAGTGTTCCAAGCTTAAATCCCCCACCGACATTAGTTAGAGTATTGTTGTTGCTATTTAGTATTTCTACAGTTACTCCGCTTAGAGATGTATTGGTAGATGCGTCGGTAATTGTTCCTTCAAGATAAGCCGCTCTTTTATAATCTGGATCTAAAACAAAAAAACCATTTTCAATATCTGAAGCTATAATAATTCCACTTGGTAAGTAAGGATAAACTCCCCAACAGCCATTAGAACCTGGACCAGAGAAGTTAGGAGAAGTATCAAAATGACCAACATTAACAATATTTCCTTTACTCTGTACATCAAATATTTGAATTCCGGTGGTGTAGTAAGAATTCACTATATAATCGTTAATATAAAATGCATTGTGGGGCATTATATTATTTCCTGGCTCAGCTTGAATTTTATCGGTGAGATCAATATTATTTAAATCAGTAATATTAAATTCTGAAAGGTGTCCACCATTATCTTCTTCTGTAGTGTAAATATAATTTCCGTCATCTGAAGACCAAATATTATGAGAATAAAATCCAACCGTTGGATTTTGAGCTAATAAAACTGGAGTGGAAGGATTTGATACATCCCAAACAGAAAATAGAGAGTTATTACCATTAGCAAGAAATAAAGTATCCCCTTTAACCATGCCATCGTGCACATACCAATTATTTATATCTGCAATTTCAACTGGTTGTGTTGGGTCTTGGTTTAAATCTAATATAATAGCACCACCCGATCCTCTGTTTGCCCCAAAAATATAAGCATATCCTCTATCGTCTATATATATATTATGAGCTCTTTGCCACTGAGCATTGGAAGGGCCAGTATATAAATAAGTATTGGTGTTGGCACTATCCGGTAAATTAGATAAATCAATTATTAATAATCCATTCATAGCTTCTGTGGTTACATAAGCATAGTTTCCATAAGTTTTAATATCTCTCCATATAGAATTCATTCCAGGAACAAACAATACTTCTTGAGGACTAAGTGGATCGGATAAATCAATGATAGAAGTACCATCATTCATTCCTACGATAGCATATTCATTGCCTGCGCTATCTACCCAACCCCAAATATCATTTAGCTCAGAAGGTACCATAAAGCTACTAATAGGCATGTGAGCAAATTGCTGAACATTTAGTGGATTAGTTTGGGCAACTAAATTGTTAAGAGAAAAGAATAGAAAAAATAAAAAAATAACTTTTTTGAAAACCATATTATATTTATAATAAATTAATTAATTAATACTTATAACGTTATATATTTCTTTAGTGTTGGGTAAGAAAAAAATTTGTACAAATATAAGCTAATCTGCAAAGAGAAATTTAATGCTTAAAATACTTTTAAAATTTTAATGTAAATTAAAATCAAAAGATTTTTTTCACTAAATATGAAAGATAACTAGGAAGTCCAACATTTTTTCTATTTTTGCGGCTTAAATTGGTCGCGTAGCTCAGCTGGATAGAGCACCTGCCTTCTAAGCAGGCGGTCCTAGGTTCGAATCCTAGCGCGATCACTA
>JAYNHP010000052.1:0-5610 GCA_038108155.1 Flavobacteriales bacterium
AACTGATTTAGGCTGTGATAGTATAGTAACGATGGATATGACGATTAACTACTCTATTCAAACAAATGATAGCTTAGTTGCATGCGATAGTACTGTTTGGAATGGTAATGTATATTCCACCGCTGGTATTTATGTAGATACACTACAAACTAATTTAGGTTGTGATAGTATTGTGACATTAGATTTAACAATTAATAATACAATTTACTCACTAGATTCTCAAATAGCCTGCGATAGTTACAATTGGAATGGAAATATTTATGATTCTACAGGCTATTATATAGATATACTTCAATCATCAAATGGTTGTGATAGTATAGTAACGTTAGACTTAACTATAAATTATACTTCAAGTTTAATACAAACAGAAATATCTTGTCAAAATTATCTATGGAATGGAAATATGTATTCCAATAGCGGATTTTATTTGGATACCCTTCAGTCAATTAATGGTTGTGACAGTATTGTAACACTTTCATTAATAATTAAAGAAGCTACTGTAGATACTATTTTCGCAAACTCTTGTGATTTTTACTCTTGGAGGGGTAATATTTACAACCAATCAGGAATTTATCGAGATACCTTACAATCGATTTTAGGTTGTGATAGTATACTGCTATTAGATTTAACATTAGGCAACTCAACTTTTATTAGCGATTCGGTAACTAGTTGTCAAGATTATCTATGGAACGGGAATAATTACAATCTTTCAGGAGTGTACGTAGATACTTTATTTTCATTATTAGGCTGTGATAGTATAGTTACACTTAATTTAACAGTTATTAATAGTGTTCATGGAGATACTTTAAACATTTCTGTTTGTGATGAATTTATCTGGCAAGGAAATCAATACTTTCAAACAGGATTATTTAGCGATACTTTGATTAATAATAGTGGCTGCGATAGTATTATATATTTAAATCTTACTGTAAATGGTAGCTACGAAATAGATGAATACATAAGTGCTTGTACAAGTTATAATTGGAATGGCAATGTGTATACTACAACTGGAACTTACATAGACACACTACAAACTGATATAGGTTGTGATAGTATAGTTAATCTTTATCTAACTATTGCTAGTACCCAATTATTTTCAGATACTATTGTTTCATGTGACTATTATTTATGGAATGGACTTTATCTTGATAGCTCTGGTCAATATGTAGATACCCTGCAAACATCTGCTGGCTGCGATAGTATTTTAACTTTAGATTTAATAGTTTATGAAAATGCTTTTGCAAACGATTCAGTTTCTACTTGTGAATTCTATGATTGGAATGGTGTTAGATACACTTTAAGTGGGGTATATATTGATACTTTTCAAACATCCAATGGATGCGATAGTGTTGTTTCACTTAACCTAAATTTATTTCCTGTTTACCAAGATACTATTTTTGCTTCTGCTTGTGATTCTTTTGTGTGGTACGGCAACACTTATACATCTTCGGGTATTTATACTAACATATTCTCAACAATTAATGGATGTGATAGTGTAGAGGTTCTGAATTTTTCTTTAAATAATAATAACAATACTAGCCCAATAGATTTTGAATTAGTTTTAGACGATTATTGTTTAGAAACCCATTGGAATATTGTCAACTCAGATGGAATTATCGTGCATCAGGAAGGACCTTATGATTGTAATATAAATGGATCTGGCCCTCAATCTAACCAAACAATTAACAGAACACTTTCACTTGAACAACAAGACTGTTATACATTCACTCTTTACGACGATTTTGGAGACGGACTAGGAGCTTCTCAATGGGGAGGAACAGACGGTAGTTGGTTGTTGAACGATTTAAATGGGAATACTCTTTCACAAGGACAAGGTGATTTTGGAGATAGTGTAAGTGTTAGCTTCTACATTAATGAAGATTTTTCAACTTCTATAATCGAAAGTGAAAATAATTTTTCGGAGATTATTGCCTATCCAAACCCATTTATTGGAGAAACAGAAATTCAATTTGTAAATTTTGAAGGTATTTACGATGTTTCAATAAGGGATGTTCAAGGGAAAATAGTTTACAAATTAAACAATCTTTCTAATAATCAATTTACACTTAGTAGCAGCTCTATTTCAAGAGGGGTCTATTGGGTTATTCTAGACAACCATCCTACAATAAAACCATTGAAGTTAATAGTTCAATAAAGCTTTTATTTAATCTACTTAACTTGTATTTGTATTTAAAATTAAGTATGATTCTTACATATTCTTATATATTTGCCGCCTAAAAATATAAATTATGCTTTCAGCCAATAATATCACCTTACAGTACGGAAAAAGAGTACTTTTTGACGAAGTCAATATTAAATTTAATGGAGATAATTGTTATGGAGTAATTGGTGCCAACGGAGCTGGTAAATCTACTTTTTTAAAAATTCTTTCTGGAGAAATTGATGCCAACAAAGGAAATATAAGTATTGAGCCAGGAAAGAGAATGGCAGTTTTAACTCAAAATCATTCTGAATACGATGATTTTAGGGTAATAGATGCAGTAATGGTAGGACATAAAAAACTTTGGGAGGTGATGAAGGAAAAAGATGCCATATACGCAAAAGCTGATTTTTCTGATCAAGATGGAATTAAAGCGGCAGAATTAGAAGAAGAGTTTGCAGAAATGGATGGTTGGAATGCTGAACCAGATGCAGCAGCTTTATTATCTGGTTTGGGAATAACGGTTCAAGACCATGAAAAACAAATGAAAGATATGAATGGCAATCAAAAAGTAAGAATACTTTTGGCACAAGCTATTTTTGGAAATCCAGATTTTTTAATTTTAGATGAACCTACCAATGATTTGGATATTCAAACGGTTACTTGGTTGGAAGACTTTTTACTCAATTTTAAAAATACAGTTATTGTGGTTTCTCATGATAGACATTTTTTAGATACTGTTTGTACCCATATTGTAGATATAGACTTTAAAAAAGTAAAGATGTATACTGGAAATTATACTTTTTGGTATGAAAGTAGTCAGTTGGCTTTGCGTCAAAGAAACAATGCCAACAAAAAATCTGAAGAAAAAAAGAAAGAGTTACAAGACTTTGTTAATCGTTTTAGTGCAAATGCTTCAAAATCAAAGCAAGCTACAAGTAGAAAAAAATTATTACAAAAAATAAACCTGGATGATATTGAGCCCTCTAGTAGAAAGTATCCAGCTATTATTCTTTCTTCCGAAAGAGAAGCAGGTGATCAGATTCTTCATGTTAATAATATGAGTAAGTCTTTGGATGGAGAGGTACTTTTTAAAGACCTTAATTTAAATGTTTCTAAAGGAGATAAAATAGCTTTAATAAGTAAAAACGACTTAGCAACCACAGCATTTTATAATATTTTAAACGGCCTTGATGAGCCAGACAGTGGAGATTTTAAATTTGGTCAAACTATTACCACTGGTTATCTTCCTAACGAGAACGATGATTTTTTTAAAGAGAAAATTTCTTTAATTGATTGGTTAAGACAGTTCTCTACCAATAAAGACGAGGTTTATATCAGAGGGTTTTTAGGTAAAATGCTTTTTTCTGGAGAAGAAACTTTTAAAACAGCCAATGTTCTTTCTGGTGGTGAAAAAGTAAGATGTATGCTCTCTAGAATGATGCTAAGAGGAGGTAACTTTTTAATGTTGGATGAACCTACTAACCATTTAGACTTAGAATCAATTCAAGCATTCAACAATGCCCTAATTAGTTTCCCAGGAACAGTTATTTTTACTTGCCACGATCATCATTTTACACAAACTGTTGCCAATAGAATTGTTGAAATTACACCAAATGGATGTTTGGATAAACTAATGTCTTTTGATGAATACATTACTAGTGCTAAAGTAAAGGAATTAAAGGAGTTGCTTCTTAATTAGTAAGGAATTAATCCATCCCGTATTTAGCCAATTGCCTTTCCATAATTGGTTTGAATAGAAAAGGAAAGTAAGATAAAATTAGCATTGCTGGGTATCCGAAAGGCAGCATAGGACTTTCATCTTTAGATTTTAATATTTGATAGGGTTTAGCTCCAGAAAAGTGATGATCTGAATGTCTAGTTAACTCAAATAATATTACTCTTCCAATAATATGGTCTGAATTCCAAGAATGTTCTACTTTAACTCTTTCATAAGTCCCATCTTCTTTTAACTTTCTTTTAAGGCCATAATGTGAAAAATAATTTTGAGCTTCTAAAATAGAAATCCCAAAAACAGCAGCTAAAAAATAAAGTACAGTTACTTCAGTTCCAAAGAAATAATAAATAACTCCTAAAAATGACCAAGGAATAATGGTATGAATAATCATGGGATTAAGCAACTGGTTTCCACCATTAGATTTTATTTTTTCTGCCTCTAATCTCCAAGACTTGAAATACCCACCAATTTGTGATTTCAATGCAAAAAAATAAAAAATATCTCCTTTTTTTGCGGTAGTTAAATCATTTGGTGTAGCAACATCTCTATGGTGTCCTCCGTTATGGTAAGTTATGAAATGGTTCTGAAAAGAGGTAGTCAAAAGAATTCTAGCTAGAAACATTTTTAATCGATGATCTATTTTGTGACCTAGCTCATGGCCTCCATTAATTCCGTTAACTCCAAGTATTGTTCCCATTATCAAAACGTAACCAATTATATCCACCATTTCTAATAACGGATTGGAAATAGTTTCTAAAAAAACATAAATTACATATAGATGTAATGGAACAAGCAGATACAAAATCCAATCATAAAACCAATCTTCTTTTGCCAAGTTGTTTTCTTCTTTAGAAAAGTTGTAACTATTTTTTGGAATCAAATTTTCTAAAATAGGGACTAATACATACAAAATAAAAATTCCTGAATATGCTAAAACTCCAGTAAAGTTAAAGGAAATTAATGCCAAGATTGGACTAATGTAAGTTCCTAAATATTTAAGTTTAGACATTTTAGTATTAATTTATATAAGACTAATTGGTTTTAAAAAGTTACTAATTATAAATAATTTTCACAAATGTGTTTAAGATGTTTAGAATTTTATATAGAATTATAAATACTATCTCCTATATTTTTTAAATCCAGATTTTTTTTGATTTTTTTTCTTATTTCTATTAGCAAAAAATTCTTGTTTACGTTTTTGTTTTTGTTTTTCAAATTCTTTCTTTTCAGCCGTGGTCATTGGCTTGTCAGTCTGAGGAAAAGGATTTGAAGAAATAACTTTTATTTTTTGTTTGATTAGCTTTTCTATATTTCTTATGTACGCATTTTCTTCTGGTTCGCATATGGAAATAGAAATTCCTTCTTCACCAGCTCTGCCACAACGGCCAATTCTATGGACATAAGTTTCAGGTTCATTGGGAATATCGTAGTTAATAACATAACGCAATTTGCTGATATCTATTCCTCTTGCAGCGATATCGGTAGCAACAAGCAATTTAATTTTTCCATCTTTAAAATCTTTAAGTGCTCTTTGTCTTTGGTTTTGGCTTCTATCCCCATGTATAGCAGCACAATTAATATTTTTCTTTTTTAGATTTCTAACAATTTTATCTGCTCCATGCTTTGTTCTTGAGAAAAGAAGAACTTGGTCTAGTTTTGAATCTTTCAATATATGAAGAAGCAGTTCTTTCTTATTATTTTTATTGGTTGT
>JAYNHP010000052.1:5620-11388 GCA_038108155.1 Flavobacteriales bacterium
CTGTTGAATAGTATCTGCAGCAGAAGAAATAGCATTAACAGCTACTTTTTCTGGGTTTACTAAAATTTGCTTAGATAGTTCTAAAATATTTTGAGGCATAGTTGCTGAAAAGAATAGAGATTGTCTTTTTTTAGGGAGTTTAGCTATGATTTTTTTAATATCGTGAATGAATCCCATATCTAGCATTCTATCTGCTTCATCTAAAACAAAATATTTTACTGCGTTAATAGAAATAAATCCTTGGTTTATTAAATCTAAAAGACGACCAGGGGTAGCAACCAAAATATCTATCCCATTACTTAAAGCTCTTGTTTGACCATGTTGTGAAACTCCACCAAAAATTACAGTAGTTTTTAATTTAGTATACTTTGAATAAGCCTTGAAATTTTCTTCAATCTGAATGGCTAATTCTCTGGTGGGAGTAACTATAAGAGAAGATATTTTTCTATTTTTTTGAAAGTTGTATTCGCCTTTTACTAAATGCTGAATAATAGGGATGGCAAAAGCAGCTGTTTTACCAGTTCCAGTTTGGGCACTCCCCAAAATATCGTCACCACTTAAAACTAAAGGAATTGATTTGGCTTGTATCTCGGTTGGCTCTATATAGTTTTGATGCTTTAATGCTTTTAAAATAGGCTCTATTAATTTTAAATCTTCAAAATTCATTATGTAGTTTGTAGTTAGATGCTTCTTATTGTAAAGGTAACTATATTATTATCCGTAGAATATTTTTCAGATAAGTTTGAAATTCAATAAAACTAGCCTCTATCTTAATTCTATTTTGTCAATAAGAAGCATGAATTCTTCATTTTTTTTATTGGCAATTAAGAAGGTTACTTCTTCTATAGATTTATAAAAGAAATTAGGTTTGTCCAATTTTCTTCCTCTAAAAGAAGGATACATACTATTTATAGGTATTTCAATTTCTTGCCATTTTCCAGAGCTAGAAAAAGAGTTAATGTAGGAAGCATAATCTGTAGATTTGTGTTTGATTCTAAATTGATAGTTTTTACCATCGCCTTTAATTTTTAAAACTATTGATTTAAACTTTTCTATGTTTAACTGATCAAAACCATATCTTACAGAAGAGAATCCACCATAGTTTTCCAAAGAAACTTTTCCAGAAAAAACACCATTTCCATCCTTATTTAAATGGAAACTTCCATTTGATTTTCCCCCCATAACAACATCATCTACCACTACCCAGTTGCTAATTGAAGAATTTTTGTTAAAATCAAATATTATGTGACTGGACAAAGAAGAAACTAAAACCATACAACAAATTAAGTTTTTCATGAATATAAAAGATTATTTTTTGAGTACTTTTTCATATGCTCTTCTCGGGCTTTGTCTTATATAAACTATCCCACAAAAGGTATATCCCAGTTTTTCAAAAATTTTCATCATCGGAATATTGTCGTGATTGGTATCTGCTTTAAGACTATATATGTTTTTCGAAAGTGCGTATTGTTCAATTAATTTCATCATCTTTTTTGCCATACCTTTTGCTAGAAATTTCTCTGAAATAGCTACTCTATGGTAAACTATAAAATCTTGATCGCTAAGCCATTTTCCTTCAATATTTATATAATCTGGTTCATCATTGATAATTACTGCACTATACCCAATAATAGTATCATTTTGAGTAAATACAAAACCTATTTTCTTTTCAATATCGCTTTTTACAACCTCCATGTTCGGATAGCCATCCTGCCACTGGTTACTACCATCTTCTTTCCTCCGCTTAATAGCATCTTTTAAAATTTGCCATATTTGGGAAGCTTCAGAATAATTAGCTTGTCTAAATTGATACTCCATTCTTTAAATTTATTGATTTTTTGGATGTTTATCTCAGGAATTTTCAATCATCAGAAATAGTTTTATTTCCAACCTGGAGGACTAGAATCCTTAGAAACTGTGTTTTTAGTAAGATAAAACCATTGAAAGTTTTGAGTAGAATATACATAACTAAATTCTTTTTCTTTAATTATAAAAACACCAACACCTAATTCTAGAGCATCTTTACTTAAGATGTTGGACTTATGTCCTGGTGAGTTCATCCATTGAGTAACAATCTTTTTAGCCAAACTTAAGTAAGTGTCTTGCGGGTTTAAAGGTGTTTTAGCAATATTTTCAGCAATAAATGGGTTGGTTACGCCTGCAATTTTTGCCCGATCTTCTGGTTCTTTTCGTTTTTTTATTTTTGAGCTATGACTAAAAAAATTCATTTCTGCCATCATTTTACTATGGTTAAAGGCTGCTATTTCTAGGTTCTTATTCCATGATATTATTTTCTTTTTTCTTTTGGCTCTTTCTTTATTAGTTAGAAAAAAAATAGTTGCATGAAGTAGGGGGTAGTCAATTTTGTCAAGATTTATAGTTTGGTTAATTTCCTCTTGCTTGGTAAAATTTACGTGGCTATATTTTTCATAAGATTCTTTTTTCCAACAACTGTTTTTACAAGGAGTTTGTCCAATAAATAAAATTGGCCAAGTAAAAAATAGAATCAATACATTTTTCATGCTTTTTTCTTTAAAATAATAGGCTTCTCTGGGTTAAAAAAATCACCTAACTATTTAGTCTAATAGAATAGGGGCACCGGCAACTTCCATTTTTTTACCAACAGCATTTACTTTTTCTAGGTAAGTATCTATTTTTGGTTGTAGTCGCTTAAAGAGCTCAGTTGCTACCTTAAAGCTTTTCATATGGAGTTCGGTTGGACCATAAGAATTAGGATACCATCCTCCTCTTGAACTATATAGGCTGCTAAATAGAGAAACATGGTCTTTCTCACCAATTTCTTCCTTTGATGGGCTTCCACCAATTTCTCTCTCTAAGCCATTCATAGTAGTAATGAGTTCGTAAACGTCTTTTGTTAGTGATGCTCTTTCGTTACTTATATAATTTAAGTTTTTTTGGTAAGCCTTAACACGGTTATTTGCCTTTTCAAACTTGTTCTGGTAGATATTTACTTTTTTAGTAAGTTCTGCAATTGAACTGAAGTATGCTTCATGCTTGCTTGCCATTGGATTGGAAAGTGTATTTTTTCTAATGCGCTCTACTTCAAATTGTTGGTTTTGCTCCAAGTCTGTTAGTACACCTTCAACTCTTTTAAACATAGATACAGTGTAAATTCCTGGAGATACCATTTTCTGAATGGAACTGTAGTCTCTTTTGGCAGATGTCTTAACTGCGGTTGTTAGTTTGGTATTCAATTCCCAAGAAACTCTACTAATGCCTTTTTTATAAGGGGCTGATAATTGAGTCACAGTTTTTCCATCACTGTTTTTTATTACCAATATAATTTCTGGTTTAGATTCATTTAGCTCATCGTCCAATGCTTCCCAACCTGGAAAGGGAATATCTTTGGTTTTTTGATCTTCTAAAACTTTAACTAGCTTTTCTAGCTTTTTCAATTCTATTTTAGTCTTTTTAGCAAGTACACCAATTTCTTCTTCAAGTATTTTATTAGTTGATTTATATCCGGCTTTGTTTAATTTTTCTAAAAGCGTGCGGTCTGCTTTTTCAGACATTTCTGCTTTTTGTCTTTTTGCTCTTTTAGAAGTGTGTCCTTCCTTAAGGTAGTATGTGAAAATAGCGCCGTAAGGAGGGTTTTTAGCATTGAAAGTTGCACCTCCACTACTTCTAGTACCTCCATTTATACGATTGTACTGAAGTGCTTTTTTAGGAGCAAATAAAATGGCCTCTTTTCCTATAGATTCCTCATTGATTTCCCTAAGCGGGCTGTAGTCATCAAGCACATAAAAACTTCTTCCAAAAGTGGCCAGTACAAGGTCGTTTTCTCTTTTTTGAATTACCAAATCTCTAACTGGAATAGTAGGAAGTCCACTTGAAAATTTGTGCCACTTTTCTCCTTTGTTTAAGCTTACGTATACTCCATATTCTGTACCCAAAAACAATAGGTTGGGGTTGATGTGGTCTTGAACAATTCGCCAAACTAGTGTTCCATCAGGTATTCCATCACTTATTGAGGTCCATTTTTTTCCACCATCAATAGTTTTGAAAAGATATGGTTGGTAGTCACCAAATTTATGATTGTCTAAAGCTATGTAGGCTGTTTGCTTATCAAATAAATCTGCTTTGATATCATTTACAAATGCTGTAGATGGTACTTTTGGTAGTTGGTCTACAGTCATTTTTTCCCAGCTCTTTCCACCGTCTTTAGTTAGTTGTATAATTCCATCATCAGTTCCTGCATATAAAATATTTTCATCTGCTTTAGATTCTGCTAGAGAAGTAATGGTATTGTAAGTGGACATTGCGTAAACATCCCAAGCATTTTCAAAACTTTGTACTTTACCCATAATAGGAAGAGCCAAACGTTCTTGATTTTTGGTTAAATCTTTGGAAATTGCTTCCCAATTATCTCCTCGGTTATCAGATCTCCAGACACGCTGTGAGCCAAAGTAAATTCTTTTTGGATCGTGGTGACTTACCAAAATGGGAGAATCCCAGTTGAATCTTTCGTAAGGTTCATCAATTCCTGCTCTTGGTCGAATATTTACAACTTCTCCATTGGTGCGATCTATTCTGTTTATGTACCCTTCTTGAGATTGAGCATAAATTATATTTGGATTGCCTGGCTCGGTTGCTGGCTGATGTCCATCACCACCAAGAACTACCTCCCAATCGGAATTGGAAATTCCATTTCTTCTTGCGGTTCTAGAAGGACCTCCCTGGGTATTGTTGTCTTGAGTACCACCATATATATTGTAAAAAGGTTTTGCATCGTCTACCGCTAGTTTATAAAATTGGGTAATTGGAAGATTGCCAACAAATTTCCAAGTTTTAGACCCGTCAAAAGATTCATAGATTCCACCATCAGAACCGGCAAGCATATAATTAGGATCACCTTTTTTAAAAGTAAGAGCGTGGTTGTCAGAGTGTTTGTTTTTTTCGCTCATGGTGTAGAATTTTTTTCCTCCATTGTCTGATACTAGAACACGTACATTCATCAAATAAATTTTATCAAAAACATGGGGAGAGGCTACCAACTCTTGGTAATAATGAGGTCCTGTTCCACCAGAAACTGCATCAGACATTTTAGTCCAGCTAGCACCTGAATTATTACTTCTATATACAGCGCCTTTTTTTCTCTCAAGTTCGATTGCAGCGTATAGAACATTTGGTTGCATTGGTGAAATGGCAAGACCAATTTTACCCATATTTTGTCCGGGCAGTCCCTTAGTTATTTTCACCCAAGAATTTCCTCCATCTATACTTTTATATATAGAAGTTCCTGGTCCTCCACCTAAATATGCGGCAACATTTCTATGTCTTTGCCAAGTAGCAGCGTACAAAATATCAGGATTTTTCGGATGAATTAAAAGATCTGTAACGCCTGTCCATTCATTTACTTCAAGGGTATTTTTCCAAGTAGATCCACCGTCGTCGCTTTTGTATAATCCTCTTTCCCCACCAGAGCTCCAAAGGGGACCTTGGGCAGCAACCCAAATAGTATTGGCATTTGTTGGGTGAACAATAATTTTAGAGATATGCTCAGATTTTTTAAGTCCTTTGTTTTTCCAGGACTTACCTCCATCAGAACTATGGTAAATACCATGCCCAATTCCGACATGCCTGCCACCTACATTTTCCCCAGTTCCTAACCAGATAGATGCATTATTGTTAGGATCAATTGTAATACACCCAGTAGAGTAAAAGGGCATATTTTCTGTAAGTGGGCTCCAAGTTGTTCCTGCATTGTTAGTTTTCCAAACTCCTCCTGAACCTACAGCTACATACCA
>JAYNHP010000053.1:0-10491 GCA_038108155.1 Flavobacteriales bacterium
CTAACCAATACATACATGAATAGTATGGAGGGTTTGTCCCATAATTGGCTTCTAGATCAAATCAAGAAAATATTGTTCATGTAGTTTCGACTGCTTTAAAAGAAGCCAAAGTAACTGTTGAAGATCTTACTAGTATTGCTTTTACTAGAGGTCCTGGTTTATTAGGATCTTTGTTAGTTGGAACATCTTTTGCCAAATCGTTATCCTTATCGCTTAGCATTCCTTTGATTGAAGTTCACCATATGAAAGCCCACATTCATGCACATTTCATAAAAGAGAAGAAAGAAGACAATCCAGCACCTAATTTTCCATTTATCTGCTTAACAGTTTCTGGTGGACACACTCAAATTGTATGGGTAGAAGAACCCTTAAAAATGAAAGTTATTGGAACCACCATAGATGATGCAGTTGGAGAAGCATTTGATAAAGCAGGAAAAATTATGGGTCTTGGATATCCTGCAGGTCCAATTATAGACCAACTATCTAAAGACGGGGACAGCAATAAATTTGATTTTACTTACCCAAATGCTGGAGAATTAAATTACAGTTTTAGTGGTTTGAAGACTCAATTTTTAAATTTTATTAGAAAAAACGAACAGATTAATAAGCACTTTTGCAAAGAAAACTTAAATGACATCTGCGCTTCTTATCAATCTCACTTAGTTAGTTACCTACTAAAAAACCTTGAAAAATCTATTAAAAATTATTCTTGCAAAGACCTTGCTTTAGCTGGTGGTGTTTCTGCAAATTCTCATCTTAGGAAAGAGTTTGAAAAACTAGGGAAATCTCTTGGATGTAAAACCTTTGTACCTAAAATTAGTTATTGTACAGACAATGCGGCTATGATTGCCATGAGTGGAAAATTCATGGAAGAAAAAGGTTATTTTGCAGACTTAAGCACAAGCGCAAGTGCAAGAATACCAATGGATTAGGTAGATTTATTTAATTTTTTCTTGTTGTACCAACCAAGTAAAATTAAACCAAAGATGGAGGCAATAGAAATCCATGCCCACATTGGGAATACAGGTGTTTCTCCCCTTGCATAA
This sequence comes from Flavobacteriales bacterium, assembly GCA_038108155.1. Lineage (GTDB taxonomy): Bacteria > Bacteroidota > Bacteroidia > Flavobacteriales_D > Parvicellaceae > MED-G20. Next base: position 1,047 of record JAYNHP010000053.1, read on the forward strand.
GAATGAAGTCCTTTGGATAAGTAATAATTTACCCCAATAAAAGTCATTAAAACACTAGAGAAAGCCAATACAGAGGCAACATTAAATGTGAATTTACTTTTTAGTCCAGGAATCAATCTAAAATGTAAAATTATTGCATAAGTCAATACTATTACTAGTGCCCATGTTTCCTTTGCATCCCATCCCCAATATCTTCCCCAAGACTCGTTGGCCCAGATTCCTCCAAGAAAAGTTCCAATTGTTGCAAGTGCTAAACCAATAGTGAGCGTCATTTCATTTACATAGGTTAGCTCTGAAATAATCATTTTCAGGTTCTTATTTTTTGGTTTTAGGAATATATAGTTAACAACATTAATTAGCCCAAGAATAAAACCAAGCCCTAAAAAGCCATAACTTATTGTTATGCAAGCTACATGTATAACCAGCCAATAAGACTTGAGAACGGGCTGCAAATCGGTTAATTGCGGGTCAAAACTACTATGGCCAGCAGTCATTAACACACAAAATGCCAATAATGCAGTTCCAGCAAGAGTAATTCTAGAACTTCTTATAAATAAAAAACCTGCTAAAACACCTCCCCAAGCAATAAAGGTAAGTGCTTCATAACCGTTACTCCACGGTGCGTGCTCGGTTATATACCATCTTAATCCCAGTGCGTAAGTATGCATGCCAAATACTACCATTAGTAAAACAATCAAAACCCATAAAATATATTTTATAATTTTATTTATAAGATTTTTCTTTTTGCTCAATGCATTCCAAAAAGAAAAAATAAGAAGTAAAACTGATAAATAACCATAGTAATTTTTTACAGTTACAAATAGATTTGAGTGATTGTAAGAGATTTCTCTTTCAATCTGATTTTTATTTAATAGCAACTCTTTAGGGGCTGTTTTAATTTGATATGCTTTGATAAAGTTTAGAAGTGACTGAGCAGTTTCATAATTATCTGTTTTTTTAGCTTCAGCTAAATCAATTATATAAGATCTAAATAATCTAGAAAGAGAAATATTTGCAAGATGTTGATCTAAGGTATCTATAGGTTGTTCTGCATAAGGATCCATCCAATCCACCCATTTGTTGTCTACATCTCCGGAAATTGGAAATATTTTTAAAAAAGCACCATTCATAGTTTGAAGAACGATATTCATTCTTTCGTTGGCCTTAATTACTTCCTTATCAAAGACATTTTTTTCTACATCTTTTTTTGCAAAGCTTATTTGAACTAGCTCTTTTAATTTTTCGGTTCCATCTGGATTGAAAAAATCTTTAACAGAAGCAAATTTACCTTCAATACCTAAGGAATCTGCTACACCAGTGCCTTTTTTAATGTAAATTATTTTTTCCTCTAACCAATATGGTTTGTCTAAAATCATGTCTATAAAAATCTGCATTGGATTTACAGAAACATTATCACTTGTAGTAAAGTCATTTTCTTTTGAAATCTTATGAAAAATATCGTAAGCTAGTGTATGAGTAGGTTCAATTCTTCCATCATAAGTTTGAACCAATAAAATACCCATCGAATCCGCTTGTTCTTCAGGAATTGGTTGGTATTTATATACTTTGTATAGACTATCAGAACCTATATTTTGTGAGTAGGCTGACAACATTAAAAAGGAAATCGTAATGGTGAAAACTGCTTTTCTTTTGTTTCTTATTTTAATGGCTTTTTTTCTAATATCAACAAATCTAGAGTTAGGATTAAATAGAGTTCCTAATAGCCCGATTGCCAAAAGCAGATATCCTAGATATGTTACTATTGTACCTAAAATATCGTGATTTACTGACAAGATAGTAATGTCAGGGTCTAACCCAGCACTTTTATTCTCCTGATCGGACCAGTCGTAACTAGATTGGAAAAACCTAAATCCACCATAATCTACAACATGGTTCATAAATAAATTAAAAGAGTCATTTACAGCATTGGTTTCATCCAAAATTGTAATATCACTTTCATAGCTACTTGGACTCTCAGAGCCAGGATATTTCTTCAATCTGAAGTCAGTAAGTCCTACTTCAAAAGGAATATCAATTTTTTTTGAACCATATGCTATTGAGAAAAATAAATCACTGCACTTTATAGCAGTTGGAATAGGTCTCACTCCGGCTTTTCCCAACACTATTTCGTTCTGAACATATCCATTTGTAGAAATTTGAACTTTAAGCGCGTCTGGCAAATCTTCATCATCTGAGGGTACATATTCAAATTTTGATTTCTCTTCAATACTACTTATCATTATTTGCTGTCCCAAAAAAGAAATTAAATTTCTTACATCCACACTATGTAATTTGTTTGGAGCTAAAGTATCTTGAGGAATTTCTCTACCGCTTTGTCTATCTTCAACTGAAAGACTTGCCATATCTATTTTACTCATTTCAAAAGGAGCAAATATTTCTAGTTGGTCATTATTGTAAAAAAAACGAACAGCGTCTTGCCTATCATTGTTATTAAATGCAAATGGTATTCCTTGTTGAACAACTACCTCTCCTGAGGGTAAATATAAATTTTCTCTTCCTGGAAGTACAAGATGGAGATGTGTCTTTCCACCTGGAACGTCCTTTAAAAATTCTTTTTTTGCATTTTCAATCCTCTCAACAACTTTCACATTGACTTCTCCCTTTCCAGGAAATTGAAAACTAGTAGTAGGTAGCTTTGTAAAAACCTTTGAAAAATAGTGCTGAATAGATTCGTTATACTGTAGAGTATCATCGTGAACTTTGATTTGCAAGTAAGGTTCTGATGAAAAAATTTCGCTGGACGTCTGTTTTTCTTGTACCAACATTACTCCTTCATATCCAAAGTATCTTGAAAAGAATGCACCAAGAAGAGCAATAATAAAACCAAAATGAAGTAATAAAATAGACCATTTTTTCCACCTTAAAAGTTGATAAGTTCTGATGTTATTAATGAAATTTAGAAGAAGTAGAAATAAAATAAGTTCGAACCATTTTGCATTGTAGACCAATTCTTTTGCTGTTATTGTATCGTATTCGTTTTCTATGAAAGTTGCAACTCCTATTGAAGCAGCCATTGCAAAAAGCAAAACAGCCATAAATCTAGTAGACAATAAATGATTGAGTATTCTCATTTGGTGGCGAAATTAAATAAAATTATGTCCATAAATACTTAATGTTTAGAACTAAAATTGTTAAGGATTGGTAAATTGAGCAACTTAATAAAGAATTGTACCTTTATTGCTATGGAAAAGGATAATTATTTTCTTGAAAAATTCTCCTCTCACGACGGGGAGAATATTACAATTCATCACTGGCCAGTAGAAAAACCAAAGTTGTTAATTCATTTAGTACATGGAATGAGCGAGCATGGATACAGATACCATGAGTTCGCAAACTGGTTAAATAAAAGTGAAATATATGCATATGCTCCAGATTTGAGAGGACATGGTAAGACTGCAGGTTCAATAGAAAATATTGGTCTATTTAGCTTAAAAAATGGATGGAACAATGTGGTAAAAGATCTAAAAGCAATTACGGAGTATTTTTCTTTAAAAAATCCAAATATTCCTACCGTGGTTTTAGGACATTCTATGGGTTCTTTTCTTACCCGGTCTCTTATAATAGATTTTCCAGAAACTGCCAACCACTACATATTCTCAGCAACTGCCTCCCACCCTGGCTTAAAAGGATACTTGGGAAGTTTTATCGCTAAATCTAATAGCTTTCTATTTGGAAAAAAAACCAAATCAAGACTTTTACAATTATTGGTAATGGGAGAATTCAACAAAAAGATTAAAAAACCAAAAACCAGAAAAGACTGGATATCTAGAGACGAGAAAGTCGTGAATGATTATATCAATGATCCATATTGCATGCAAGTTTTTAAGAATCAATTTTTTGTAGATCTAGCATTTGGAGTAATGTCGGTTAATGAAACTAAGAATATTTTTAGAATGAATAAAGACAAACATTATTTATTTTTTAGTGGAACTATGGACCCTGTGGGCAATTATGGAAAAGGAGTTCAAAAACTTTACAAGAAATTTATTGCTACTGGATTAACAAATACAGATTTAAAACTTTTTGATGAGGGAAGACATGAAATGTTGAACGAAATAAATAAGCAGGAGGTATATCAATACATTTATAATTGGATCGATAAAAAAATATTAAATGGTAAATGAAAAAATAGAAAGTATAAAAAAAGAATTACCCAAAGGAGTAGAACTTATTGCTGTTTCTAAAACCAAACCTGTAGAAATGATCCAACAAGGTTTGAAATCGGGCCATTTAGACTTTGGAGAAAATAAAGTTCAAGAAATGGTTCACAAGCATGCATCTTTACCAAAAAATATTCGTTGGCATATGATTGGACATCTCCAAAGAAATAAAGTTAAATACATAGCTCCTTTTGTACATTTAATACATGGTGCAGATTCCAAAAAACTACTAGACGAAATAAATAAACAAGGTTTAAAAAATAATAAAACGGTTAACTGCTTGTTACAGTTTCATATTGCTAGAGAAAGCACAAAATTTGGATTTAGTATTGAGGAAATAAGAGAAATAATAGATTCACAGCACCACTTGAATTGGAGAAATATAAATATTCAAGGGGTTATGGGAATGGCAACATTTACCACTGATAAAAACCAAATAAAAGCAGAATTTGGTTTATTAAAAGAATATTTTGAAGAGCTAAAAACAATTTTTGGAGAAAATTTCAAGACATTGTCTATGGGAATGAGTGGAGATTATCTAGAGGCGATTTCTAAAGGAAGTAATATGATTCGAATAGGCAGTGATATTTTTGGCAAAAGATAATTTGATAAAAAATAGTATACATACGTTCATATCTATTTAAACTTATAATTTTGTCGTTTTAATTTATAAAATGAATACACAACAAAAAGTTATAAATCAGATAAAAGTCGATTTGGCAAGTAAAAATAGTTCTATAGTTTCTAAAGCATTAGTAAAAACAAAAGCCAAAGGAAATGAGGAATTAATTGCACCACTAGTTGAACTTTATAAAACAACAGAAGATATTAAGCTAAAACAAGAAGTTAAAAAGATTTTCTCTGAACTTAAGAACAAAGACTGTGTTGATTTTCTACTCCCCCATCTAATGGAAGGTAATCAGGAGGTAAAAGAGCTTATTTTATTTTCAATGTGGAGTTCCGGTATTGATATGACTGATTATATTGTAGAATTAATAGAATATTCTTGTGATGGAGAATATATGGTTATTTTAGAAGCACTGACTGTACTAGAAAACTTAGAAGGACCTTTTAATGACGAAGATCTATTTCAAGGATCTACAATTATTCAGGAAAAAATTTATGAGTCTGAAGACAACAAGAAAAAAGAATTATTACAATCTATGAGTGATGTAATCCAGGGATTTAGTGCTTAATTAATTTTGAAAGAAATAAAAAATATAACCATATTGGGAACTGGTAATATAGCCAATGGGTTCTTGCATTTGTTTTTAAAAAATCAATTCAAAATTGATTGTATTTTTGGTAATTCCTCAAAAAACATTGAAAAAAGTGTTTTGGAAAATACTTTTTTCACCAATAATATTTCAAAAATACCTTCTACAAGTGATTTATATATATTTGCTTTGAGCGACGACGCATACAAAGAAGTATTTAAAAAAATTTCTAAAAAAAACCATTTAACAATTCACACATCGGGAAGTTTGGATAGTAAAAGTCTTAGTATTATTTCTAATAGATGGGGATGTATCTACCCTTTACAAAGCATAAAAAAAGATACTAAAGTAAATTGGGAAAAAGTTCCTTTTTTTATTGAAGCAGCTAATGAAAAAGATGAAAAATTATTGAGCATATTTTGTGCTTCCAACAACATGGATTTTTCTATTTTAAACTCTTCTAAAAGAAAAAAACTTCATCTTGCAGCTGTTGCATCTAACAATTTTACCTACCATCTACTTAGCATGGTAAAGGATTATTGTATTAAGAATGAAGTTAATTTTAAAGATTTAAAACCTCTTTTGGAAAAAACAATTGAGACAGTATTAAATAAAAATCCTTTTACAGAGCAAACTGGCCCGGCAAATAGAGGAGATAATACACTTATAGAAAAACAAATAAAGGAACTTAAAGAGTTTAAAAACCTTCAGGAAATTTATAAGATTTTCTCAAAACAAATAATTAAACAACACCATCATGAGTTATAAACAAAAACTTTCTAAAATCAACACTTTTATTTTTGATGTCGATGGAGTACTAACAGACGGTAATGTCATTTTAGATTCTTCTGGCGAGTTGGTGAGAACCATGCACACTAAAGATGGATATGCGTTGCAACACGCTGTTAAAAAGGGCTACAACATTGTAATTATCACTGGTGGAAACTCCCAAATGGTGAAAGAAAGACTTAACGGTTTAGGAGTAAAAGACATCTATTTAGCAGCACATCAAAAACTCCCTATTTTGGAAAAACATTTAAAAGAAAATAATATTGAATTAAGCCAAGTTCTATATATGGGAGACGATTTACCAGATATTCCATGCCTCAAGGTTGTAGGTGTATCTACTTGTCCAAATGACTCTGCTGTAGAAGTAAGAGAAGTATGCGATTACATCTCACATATAAATGGAGGAAAAGGTTGTGTTAGAGATGTGTTGGAACAAACTATGAGAGTTCAAAAGAAATGGATCAATGACGATTCCTATTCATGGTAAAAAAATATTTTAAAGCCATAAGAATTAAAAACTTAGCATTGCTAGGTTTAATCTTTTGGGGACTAATGCTTCATAGCTACGCTGATAGTTTTTCTTTTGAAATTGACCATTTGTTGCTTTTTACATCTGTTATAATCACTACAGCATCTGGTTATTTAATCAATAACTACTATGATTTAAATAGCGACAAAATAAATAATAAAAATATTGAGGATTTAAGTAAAACCTTTTACGGAAATTGTTACTTATTACATTTATTTACTTCGTTATTGGTTCTTTTTATTTCGGATTTATCCCCAGGTTGGTTAAATCTTGTAATAATTACCCATATTTTGGTTTATCTATATTCTCTTAAATTACAGCATTGGCCAATTATAGGAAATCTAGTAGTAGCATTCTTATCTAGTATAGTTCTTTTAATTCCCTACTGGTTAACGGGGAATTTTTGGGAACTAGAAAATTTTAATATTTCAGAAAATATAAATCAAATATTTGTGATTTTTTGTTTTCTACTTACCATGAAAAGAGAATTAGTAAAAGATATGGAAGATATTCAAGGCGATTTAAAAACTGGTAGCTATACCCTACCTATTGTTGCAGGAGAAAAATTTTCTAAAGTAATATTGAGTGTTTTGGCTTTAATAAGCATTGGGTTTTTAATTATTTGTGTTTTGGGAAGTATTTTAAATATTCAAAACATATTTTTCTTTCTTACGATTATTTCTTTATTGGTTGCTTTTCTTTACAAAACATATCTATCCTTTGAAAAGTCTGATTTTAGAACCCTAAGTAATCTAATGAAAATTAATTTTCTTGCAGCTGGAATTTGGCTGTATATTTTATTGTGAACTTATTAGAAGAAAAAATAAAAAATATTGATATTAAACTGGCTTCAAAATCGCCACGAAGACACCAGCTTCTAAGAAATATTATTAAAAATTTTGAAATAGTTAGTAAAGAAATAGATGAAAGTTATCCAAAGTCGTTAAAGGCCAGTGAAATTGCTTTATACTTAGCAAATTTAAAAGCCAAATCATACGAAAAAGAAGCCAAAGAAAATCAACTATATATTACTGCAGATACTATTGTAGTTTTTAAACAAAAAGTTTTAGGTAAACCAAAAAATGTGAAAGATGCTTTTAATATGCTACAAGAACTTTCTGGAAATACCCATACCGTATACACTGGAGTAAGTTTATTATTTAATGGGGAGAATAATTCATTTATAGACGCTACAGAAGTTACTTTTTACGATTTGAGTGAGGAGGAAATCAAATTTTACATCGATCATTACAAACCTATGGACAAAGCAGGTTCTTATGGAATTCAGGAATGGATGGGATATGTAGGAGTTAAAAAAATGGAAGGCGATTTTTTCAATGTAATGGGACTTCCCTTACACAGATTGTATAGAGAAATTGAAAAAATTATTTCAAAAAAGAATTAATTGCCATTTTATAAGAATTTAGTCCAAATCCTGCAATTACTCCTCTACAATTTTTTGCCATCATAGATTGGTGTCTGTATTCTTCTCTAGCATATACATTGCTTATATGGACTTCAATAACTGGTATTTTTATTGCAGCTATTGCATCGGCAATTGCTACCGAAGTATGGGTGTATCCTCCGGCATTTAAAACAATACCATCTAAGGAAAAACCTGTTTCTTGGATTTTATTAATAATTTCTCCCTCTACATTGCTTTGAAAACAAGTTAATTCCATTTCTGGAAAATCTGCTACTAGTTCTTTGAAATAGCTGTCAAAAGATTTATTACCATAGGTTTTTGGTTCTCTTTTACCTAATAAATTTAAGTTTGGTCCATTGATAATGATTATTTTTTTCATAGAAGAATTGTAGTTGGCTATAAATATAATTATTTAACGTAGTCTTGTTTTTTTACAAGTGTAAATTGTTCTTCTTCTAATTCTAGATAACCTAATTCGTAATTAAAATAGTATTTCTTTCCCTGTTTGGTTTGGTAGATATTGGTATAATAGTAAAAATTAAAACCATTTAGTAGAAGCTGTTCTTTGGTAGCTTTTCCTTTGTCGGACCCGTTCATTAAAGAAGAGAGAATTCTTCTATTTTTTCTTAGAATAACGTTTACTTTTCTTACATATTCGTTGGCATCTTTGTTGAGTAGATTGTTGTAAGAATTTCTGCACATATCGTTACAAAACTTCTTGTCTACTCTTCCAATTAGAGGAGTTTTACATTCTAAACAAAGCTTTTCTGATTTTAGTCCCATAGTTGTTATTTATTCTATTTGAATTTAATAAACCTAAGTAAAAATAATTATATCTGTTTAAAAACGATAATAAGTGCCTAGGTACCCAGCCTACAAAATCAATTTAAGTTATTTTAATAATATTATAATGGTTACGTTCCAATAAAAAAATCACTATCTTTTATAATATTTCACGATCCCCATTTATTAATATTATTTTCATATAATTAAGCTTTTAAACAAGCCCAAAAGTAATCCAAGTTTTTGCTAAGTTTACATTAAATTTGTTTTATGAAAAACCTCAATCTAGTATCATTTGCAATTTTATTTGTATTCTCACTTTCTATTTCTTATGGACAAGATAAAAAAGAACAAAAACCTTCTCTTTCCTCTACTCTAGGTGGGTTTAAATTTAGAAGTATTGGACCGGCTTTTATGTCTGGAAGAATCGCTGATATTGCTATTGATCCAAAAAACGAAAACACCTGGTATGTAGCTGTAGGTTCAGGAGGAGTTTGGAAAACTAACAATGCAGGAACAA
>JAYNHP010000054.1:0-10180 GCA_038108155.1 Flavobacteriales bacterium
GGGTAGTCCAACCACCAGAATTCAAGCTTAAATCGTTAAAATCTTTGTCTAGATACTGTGCAGAAACACAGTAGTCAATTAGAATAATGTTTAAAATTAGTAAAAGTTTTTTCATATAATATAAAGGTTTATGTTAAATAAAATTTCATTCTAAATTTATGTGTTTTTTAGTTAATAATAAAAGAATTATTTGACAACTTATTAACCTATTCAGAAATTTAAATTTTAGTTTACATAAATTATCATTAAATTAAAATCATATTAATCTTGTTTGAAATGGATGTAATAGATGAAAATATAAAATATGCCAATACGTTAAGCGGAGATTTTTACAGCTCTCAAGCAGAGTTTGAAAATTCAAAAGAAAATATTTTTGCTAAATCTTGGCAACTTGTTGGTGATGATTCAAATCTGTCAAAAGCTAATTTTAAAAAACCTTTTGTCTTTTTAGATGAATTTATTTCTGAACCACTACTAGTAGTTAACAACAACAATCAAAATTTTAAATGTTATTCAAACGTATGTACTCATAGAGGAAATATTTTAATTGATAAGCCTTGTAAGGCTAATGAAATTATTTGTAAATACCATGGCAGAAGATTTAATTGTAGTGGAGAATTAGTATTTATGCCTGAATTTAAGGAAGTAAATAACTTCCCATCAAAACAAGATAACTTAACCCAAATTCCATTAAATAGATGGAGACAGTTCTTATTTTGCTCTCTTAATCCAAAGATTAATTTTATTTCTTTAATCCAAGACATGGAAAAAAGAATTGGTTGGATGCCAATTGAAAAATTCAAATTTGATCCTGCAAATTCTAAAGACTATTTTGTGAATGCTAATTGGGCATTATATTGTGACAATTATTTAGAAGGTTTTCATATTCCATTTGTACATAAAGAATTAAACAAGGTTATCAATTATGAAGATTATAAAACTGAAATTTTCTCTTTCTCAAATCTTCAGTTAGCAGAAAGTGATTCTAAACAAACATGTTTTGATCTTCCAAAAAATTCAGAAGATTTTGGAAAAAATATAGCAGCTTATTATTTCTGGATTTTCCCAAATATGATGTTTAATTTTTACCCTTGGGGACTTTCAGTTAATGTAGTAAAACCATTAAAACCTAATCTTACTAAAGTTGAGTTTAGAACTTATGTTTGGGATGAAAGTAAAAGAAATTCTGGAGCTGGTTCTATTTTAGATAAGGTAGAAAAACAAGATGAAGAAATTGTTGAAAATGTACAAAAAGGAATTAATTCTAGATATTATAAAAGTGGTAAGTTTTCACCAAAAATGGAAAAGGGAGTTCACCATTTTCACAAGTTAATTAGCAACTTTATTAGTACTTAACTTAGCTATTTTAATATTTCCATATGCAAAAACAAGTGTCATAATAGGGCTAATTAAATTGAAAAAACAATAAGGTAAGTAAATAAATGTAGATATTCCCAAAACACCAGCATGAGTAGCTCCACAAGTATTCCAAGGAACAAGTGGAGAAGTAACTGTAGCAGTATCTTCAAGTGTTCTACTTAAATTTTTAGGATGTAAACCATACTTTTTAAAGGAAGTAGCAAACATTCTTCCCGGAACTACGATGGCTAAATACTGATCCGAAGCTGTAACATTTAAAAACATACAAGTTCCGGTTGTAGTGAGAAATAGAGATTTTTGAGAACTCACAAATTCTAAAAGTGAACTAGTTATTTTATTTAAAAAACCTGTTTTTTCCATTATTCCTCCAAAGCTCATGGCACAAATTATAAGCCAAATAGTATTAAGCATCCCTGACATTCCAGAAGTGGAAATTAAATCATTAACCGCGACATTACTAGTTTGAATCTTTACATCAACTGTCATAGAATTAATAATTGCTATATAAGAATTCTTTATGTATTGAAAACCTGAAATTGATGTATTTCCTGAAATTTCATGGATGATATCAGGTTGAAATATAGCACCATAAATACCCCCAGCTATAGAACCAAAAAGTAGCGCAGGTATTGCTGGAACTTTTTTTATTATCATAAATAGGACGGCTGCAGGGACAATAAAAGTCCATAAACTAATATTGAAACTTGAAAATAATGCCTTTTGAAGTGACTCTACTTGATTAAGTTGACCAACTTGTGTTTCTAAATTTAATCCAATAACCAAAAAAATAATCAAAGTTATTGTAATAGAAGGTATAGTAGTTAACATCATATATTTGATATGGCTTATTAAGTCTGTACCAGCCATTGCAGGAGCTAAATTTGTAGTATCCGATAATGGAGACATTTTATCACCAAAATAGGCCCCAGATATTATAGCACCACCAGTTAGACCCTCTGGAATTCCAAGTGCATTACCAATTCCTAACATAGCAATACCAATTGTTGCAATAGTTGACCAACTACTTCCAGTAGCAAGTGAAACAATAGAACATATAATACAAGTGGCAACTAAAAAAATAGAAGGACTTAATAGTTTAAGACCAAAATAAATCATTGAAGGAACAATTCCACTCATCATCCATGTTCCAGCTAGAGAGCCAATAAGTAATAAAATTATTAATGCACCCATAGCAGAAGAAATGCTATCTACAGCGCCTTTTAGCATTTCTTTATACTTCACATTATAAAATAATCCTAACAAAGCTGCACAAGCAGCTGAGATAAGTAAGGTTAGTTGATTGGAACCTGAGATTGTACTGTCTCCAAATAAGGATACATTAATTGAAAGAAGTGTTATTAATAAAATTATGGGAATGATTGCAATTATTAAACTAGGCTTATTTTCTTTCATAATTGTTCTAAATTAGAATTTTTAAAATATTTATAACTTAATTAACACTTATTTTTATCAAATGAATGTTTTATTTTTAGCACTTGAAAAATACTCAGAGTTAAATTTAAATTTACATTATGAATTTCTATTTTAAATTTAACTTTTAAAACTACGATTTGAACTACATTAAAAAAATCATTAAATCTCTATTCTTTATTTTATTTCCTTTTGCTCTTTTAAGTCAAAATGCAAAATCTAATAAAGACGAAATTTTAAATTATTCTACAGAAGATCACAGACTTCACATTAAAGGACAAACATTTAATACAAAGGGGAAAGTTCACGATGTAAGGATAAGAATTGTCCATGACGATGGTGTTATAGATACTATTATTTCTAATAATGGTAAATACAATCTTCATTTAGAATTGAATCATAAAATCTTAATAGAATTTGAGTGTTTAGATAACAAACATTATATTAAAAGAATTGCCTTTAATACTAGTGTGCCCAATGACACTAAAAAAATCCCTTATTTTGATTTAACAATGAATTTGGTGGAAAAAGATAAATGGAACGTTCAGGACAAAGACGTAGGTATTTTCGATCTTCCTATAGCTTATTTAAATTATGATTTCGATCAAAAATTATGGTATGATAAAAACGATAAGTACAGTAGAATAATTAATAAAAAAATAAAAAGTTACGGTATTTATTAAAATGATTGTTATATTTTTAACACTGTAATATTACTCAGTGCTTAAATGAAATATAGGTTACTTATTTTAATTTTAATATTTTTTAAAATAAATAGCCTTTTTTCTCAAGTTAATGCCTCCTTCAATGCCGATACTACTGTTGGTTGCTCTCCCCTAGTTGTAAACTTTACAAATACTTCAACAAACAGCATTTCTTTTTTTTGGGACTTTGATAATGGATCTACATCTATTTTAAATAACCCTTCTGCTACTTTTATAAATCCAGGATTTTACACTATTAAATTAGTTGCCAATGGAGCTACTGGTTCTGATTCAATTATTTCAATTGACTATATTCAAGTTTTAGACAAACCTTCTGCAAGTTTTAGCTACAACATTTTAAGTAATTGCGAAAATGATAATTTTATTGACTTTACAAATACAAGTATAGGTTACACATCCAGTACTTGGGATTTTGGTAATGGAGATACAACCAATTCAATTAATTCAACTTACACTTATCAAAATTCTGGAAATTATCCAGTTACTTTAGTAGTGTATAATAATTTTGGTTGTTCAGATGATAGTACAATTGGCCCATTAGTAATTTATCCTACACCAATATTAAATGCTGTTACGGATTCAAATTTCACTTGTGATAGTTCTTATAATTTCACTTTTTCTGGAAGTTCGTCTAATTCTGTTGTTTCTCATTGGGAATGGTTTTTTGGAGATGGCATAGATTCTTTATCTTCAAGTTCTAATATTCAGTATTCATATAATTCGACAGGTTTATTTAATCCAAGAGTTATTGCTACAACGATAAATGGATGTATAGATTCTATTAATTTAAATTCTATAAATATCATTCCGCAAGAAGAGTACACCTTTAGCTCAAATATTCTTTCTGGGTGCCCTCCACTAGATGTTAACTTCACCATTTTACCTTCAAATAATATTCAAAATGTAACTTGGAATTTTGATGATGGAAATATAATATCTGGAGCAGCATCTTCTAATCATCAATATATAAGTAATGGTGTTTATTACCCTATTGCTACTGTTGAAAGTAATAACGGATGTATACAAGAAGTACTGTTCCCAAATTCTATCAGTTTAAGTAATGCTCCAATTGGAACTTTTAATATGTCTAATTTTTCCGGATGTCCACCTTTAGATGTTCAATTTGATGTTAACACGTCTAATTCTAATACTTTTTATATTGATTTTGGAGATGGATTTTTTGATGCTAATTCAAACAGTGTATCCCACATATATAATGGCAATGGGATATTTAATCCTATACTTACTATAACAGATAGTAATAATTGTCAAAGTATTATAAATATGGATACTGTTATATCAGGTGTATCTGATATTGATTTTACAGCATCAGTTAATGATGGTTGTGCCTCTCTAGTAGTAAATTTCTTAAGTTCTTCTAATGCAGATTCTTACTATTGGGATTTTGGTGATAGTACTTACTCAACAGATGAAAATCCTGAGCATACATACGAATTTGAAGGTAATTACACAGTAACTTTTTATGCAAATGATACCAATAGTTGTATAGACACGCTGGTTAAAGAGGATTACATAATTGTTAGGAAGGAAGAAGTAGATTTATTCACAATTGATACAATTATTGCATGTTCACCGTATGTTTTTAATACAGATGTTTACAATATTGGTGTTAATTTCTGGAACTGGGATTTTGGGGACGGTGTTTTAGATACTGGATCCAATGTTTCTCATATATATACTCAATCTGGAACTTATAATATTTCATTATTTACTGATGCACCAAATGGTTGCAAATACGATTTGAATAATTTTGCATTTTTACAAATTGACGATTTAAATATTGATGCTACTATAAATTCAAATTGCAGTGATGGAAGTATTAATATTACAAATAATACTGTTGGGGCAATTCAACACCGATGGAATATGGGTGATGGAACAATATACAATACTCCAAATGTTAGTCATAATTATATTCCATCTCAATCCTATGTAATAACTTATGAATCAATATCTAATATTGGTTGTAGTAATTTTGAATATTATACTGCAGTATTTGATTGTAATTATCCAAATCCTATAATTTCTCAAATGCCAATACAAAACTCAATTAACCAAACTTGTGGTATGAGGAATGTGAATGTGAATTCTCCATTTACTACTGCTTCTTCATGGGAATGGGATTTTGGGGATGGTCAAAGTTCTAATGAAAAAAATACATCGCATTATTATTCTATTGCTGGAGTTTACAATATTTTGCACGTTGCTCATCACCAAGATGGAAGTACAGATACTTTAATTATCAATAATTTCATAGAAATAAACGATTTAGATCCAAGTTTTATATTGAACAAAAATGAATTCTGTAATTACAACACCTACACATTTAGTAACAATTCATCTGCTGCAACATCATGGGAATGGAGTCTTGATTCTACTGTAATATCTAATAACTTTTCTGATAGTATAACTCTTCAATTTAACGATTCTATTAGTTTATTGAATTTGAAAATAACAGATCAAAATGGATGTGAATCTGAATCTCAACAAAATATATTTTTATACCATCCTTTAGCATTAATAGAACAAGGTTCGTTTGCTTGTTTTGGAGGAGTTATTAGTATTGAATGTTCGGTTAAAGATGATCCTATCCATTCTTGGGAAATGAAGGATGGCTCCTTTTTAGGGCCAGATACCAGTATTTTTCATGTTTACCAGCAATCGGGTTGGTTTACTCCTTCTCTTTTATTAGATAACATGGGATGTATTAGAGAAGTTCAATTAGATTCTATACTAATTTTAGAACCTGATGCCACTTTTGCACCTATATCTCTAAACACCATTTGCAAGTCCGATAGTATTTATTTTCAGGCAAATAATAGTACATATTCAAATTATAATTGGTCTGGTGGTGCTACATCAAGTAGCTCAGATTCAGCATGGATAGTAATGAACAACTCTGGAAACCAACAAATTACATTAAATGTTTCAGACAGAGGATGTACTAGCACTTTCAGATCTGATACAATCTTTGTTAATGAAGCAAAAGCTGAATTCAATTATACACTTTTAAACAATTGTGTTCCAATTGATGTAGTTTTTCAAGACTCTTCAATAAATGCTATTTCTTGGAATTGGGATTTCAATAATGGTATTTCAAGTAATTCTCAAAATCCTACCCAACAATTTAATAATTTCCCTTTTGATAGTGTTCAGTTAAAAATAATTGATATAAATGGGTGTTTAGATTCAATAAAAAAAGCCATTGTTAATGATTTTAATGCAAAATTTATAGCAAGTGATACTATTTTATGCGCTGGTTCTAATATCACTTTTTATCCTATTAGTGAAATTGTAAATTCTTTTCAATGGGATTTTGGAGATGGAAATATATCTTCAGATTCTGTACCCTCTCATATATATCAATCTCCTGGACTTTATGATGTGAAATTAATCGCATCAGATGGCCAAGGTTGTATTGATACTACAATTTTGTACAATTACATTGATGTTAAGCAAGTTATTGCAGATTTTTCTCATATAACTAACGGAAATTGTCCTCCATTAGTAACTTCATTTACCAACTTAAGTTCAGGAGCATCAAATTATAATTGGGATTTTGGTGATAATTTGAATTCAAGTATTCAAAATCCTGCTCATAGCTATACAATCGGAGGATATTATGATGTTTCGCTAATTTCTTCAGATAATTTTGGATGTGCAGATACGTTATTAATAAACAACTTAGTTTATATTCCTGGACCAATTTTAGATTTTGATATTGACCAGTTATTTGGTTGTGATTCCTTAACAATTTCAATTACTGATAATTCTTCTAATACATCAAATTATTTATACAATTTTGGAGACGGTGCGACATCAAGTCTTCAAAATCCTATTCATACCTATTCTAATCCAGGTGCTTATCAAATATCTTTGGTTGGAGAAGATTCTGCTGGTTGTCAAGTAGCATTCACTTCTTCTGATTTAATAAGTGTAGATGTCACTCCAGTTTTGAATTATCAAGTTTCTGACACCAATTTATGTATTGGTGATTCTATTTCAATCACCAATAACTCCGTATTTTCTTATACACATCAATGGACTTATGGTTCTCAAATATACAATACAATTTCTCCTACAATTTCTACCACTTTAGTTGGTTCTAATCCATTACAATATATTGCTGCAAATAGTAATAATACTTGTTTTGACACATCAATTACAAATATAATTGGTCATTTAATACCTGATGTTTCTATTCTAGATCCAGGAATTCTTTGTTCAAATCAAGGATTAGTAATTTTAAACACTTTAAATAGCAGTATTTATAATGAATTATCTTGGACTGGTACTGGTATAGAAGATGTTTCTTTAGGAATCTTTAATCCTTTATTGATTAACGATTCTTCTATAGTCTATTTAAATCATGATAGTATTTGTATTAGTGTGGATAGTATAACTCTTTTTGTTGATTCACCAATAGATGCTACAGTTTTAACCAATGATACCAATTACTGTGAAAACTCTTCAATATTGTCTCCTAATGTCTTAAATACAGGAGGTTTTTGGATTGGACAAAGTATTGATTCTCTTTCTGGATTAATTACCAATAATCTACCTCCAAGTTCTTATTCTTACTATTATATCACATTAAATAGCAACAATTGTAGAGATACTGGGAGTTATCAAATTCAAATTATTCCAAATAATGATGCTACTATTTTAAGTCCAGGCGTTATTTGTGATAATTTAGATACTATTACGTTAAATACTTTACAGTCAGGGGGATTTTGGAGTGGACCCTCAATTAATTCTTCTTCTGGTCTTGTTGATATTAGTAATCTAGGAAATGGTATTTTTGACTTTATTTATAATATAGGCGGAATTTGTCCAGATGAAGACACATTAAGTCTGGAAATATTTGATTTCATTCAGGCTGACATAAACTCTACTGCAGGATTCTGTGAGGGATTAGATTCCATTCAATTTTCTGCAACTTCAACTATTGGCTATTGGTCTGGTCTACCCTATTCCGACTCTTTGTCTGGTTGGTTTATTTCAGATACCTTGGCAGATGGTATTTATGATATTTATTATACAATAACTGGAAACTGCCCCAGTAGAGATACTCTTTCTTTTACAATTCTTCCAAAGCCCGATATAAATATTTCATTAAATCAAAATCTACCTTGTGTAGGATATCAGTTAGTTGTAGATAATTTATCTAACAACTTAATAAATGAAGATTTTGCTTGGTATATAAACGATAGTCTATATTATCAAAATTTTAATGAGCCATATTTTATATTAGATACTGGATTTTATAAAGTTAAAGTTATAGCAAGTAACCAGTTAAATTGTATATCAGAACTTATTTTACAAGACTCCCTTCCAGTTTATGATACAACTAGACTTCCAAATGCAGAAGTTGTTATATCAACTGTTGTAGATAATAATAATATTTACACGGAATGGTTGTCAGAAGGATTAACTTTGAACCCTTTGACTAATCATTTAGTTTACCGCTCGGAAAACGGCAATGATTTTGAACTAATCACAACACTAGATAGTTCGATAAGAAGTTATTTAGATGAGTTTGTAGACGTTGTTAATAATCAATATGATTATGTTGTTGTAAATAGAAACTTATGCAATACAAATTCTATAAACTCTAATCTTGGTAACTCAATATTATTGGAATTTGATAGACTAGATAATTTTAGAACCAAGTTAAATTGGAATTTTTATAATGGATGGATTGACAATCCAAATAGATACGAAATTCAAAAATTAAATTCTTCGGGAAACTGGGAATTATTTAGGATACTTGATAATACAGAAAATGAAATTATTATTAATGAATAATTATAATTAGTTTAGTGAAAATTATGAATTTTATAACTTTTAGTATTGTAAGTTTTAATAAGTTAATTCTTTTAAATTTCTTTTTGAGTTTTGTTTGTTTTTACAATGCTCAAACTAGTGGTGATTTAAATTACGAAGAAAATTTAAATATATACAGAGTTGTAGCTTTAAAAAATCAAAATAGTCCAATTGAAAGCGTTTCAAATGCTGTTTCTGTTGAAAAACCTTATGCATTATATTCCCCAAATGCATTTAGTCCCGATGGAGATGGAATAAATGATCTTTTTAAAATTTCAGGTCAAGGAATGAATGATTTTCAAATAGAAATCTTCAATCGATGGGGACAAATGGTTTATAAATCCATTGACTTAAGTAATGGATGGGACGGAACTTTTAAAGGGAAAAATTTACCAACAGGAACTTATGTCTACAAAATTAAAACAAGCAAATACGGAGATGAACAGAAATTAATCAAAAATGGTACCGTTGCATTAGTGAGATAATAAAATTTAAAAAGTTGTTAAAAAAAATATTCTTAATATCATTCATACTTTCATCTGTTAGTATTGAGAGCCAAGATCCTTTATTTACTCAGTTTTTCTCCAATGCTCTTCAATTAAATCCTGCTCTTGCAGGAAGAGACCTTAGTCCAAGATTCCATACAACATATAGAAATCAATGGCCAGAAATAAATAATGCTTTTGTAACTTATAATATTGAATACGATCAATTTTCAGATAAACTACATGGCGGTGTTGGATTTCAGCTTTTACATGATAAATCTGGAAATGGCTCCTTAAATACTACTGCTTTTT
>JAYNHP010000055.1:0-10098 GCA_038108155.1 Flavobacteriales bacterium
AGTATGTGAAAAGGTATTGAAATGGTTTGGGGTGATAAGACCACCAGATTTAGATAGTTTTTAGAGTAATTTTTTATATTTGTATAAATATTTATTATCCGCTGATGGCGGATTTTTTTGTCAAAGATTCACCCTATGTCAGAAATTAGTTATTACACAGAAGAAGGTTTAAATAATTTAAAGAAAGAAATCAAAAATTTAGAGTCTGTCGAAAGACCTAAAATTTCCCAACAAATTGCAGAAGCAAGAGATAAAGGAGATCTTTCAGAAAATGCAGAATACGATGCTGCTAAAGAGGCTCAGGGCATGCTAGAAGCTAGAATCTCAAAACTTAAAAATAAATTAGCTAATGCAAGGTTAATTGACGACAGCGAAATTGACAATAGTAAAGTATTTATACTCTCTACAGTAAAAATAAAGAATATTAAGAATTCTATGGAAATGACATATACTTTAGTTGCTGAAAATGAAGCAGACATAAAGGCGGGTAAAATTTCTGTTGATTCACCTATTGGAAAAGGCTTACTGGGTAAAGAAGTAGGTCAAATTGCCGATATTAATACACCTGCAGGAATTATGAAATTTGAAATAGTTTCTATTCAGCGCTAATGGAAGATTCTATTTTTACCAAAATAATTAAAGGTATTATTCCTTGTTATAAAATTGCAGAAGATGCTAATTTTATAGCATTTCTCGATGTTAACCCATTGCAAGAAGGACATACACTGGTAGTTCCGAAAAATCAAATTGATTATATATATGATTTGCCAGATGATATTTTATCGGAACTATTTATTTTTTCTAAAATAGTTGCTAAAAAAATTGAAAATGCAATTAAATGTGAAAGAATTGGAATAGCTGTTGTGGGTTTAGAAGTTCCACATGCACATATTCATTTAATTCCAATTAATGAAATTTCTGACATGAATTTTCAAAATTTAAGAAAAAATTTTTCTAAGGAAGATTTTGAAAAAACTACCAATAAAATCTTAGAGATCTAACTATATCTTTTAGGATTGTTTTTTAAAAAATCTTTCCACCCATTATAGTTACTAGTTTTTTCTTGTGTATTTTGAAAATAGTGGCAAATAGCAACAGCAATCCCATCGGTTGCATCCAATTCCTTGGGAAGTGTTTTTAATTTCAAAACTGTTTGAATCATTTTAGCAACTTGATCTTTACTTGAAGCTCCGTTGCCTGTAATTGACTGCTTTACTTTTCTTGGTGAATATTCTTCAATTGGAAGTCCTTTTACAAGGCTAGCAGCCATGGCGACTCCCTGAGCTCTTCCAAGTTTTAGCATAGATTGTACATTTTTTCCAAAAAAAGGAGCTTCTACAGCAACTTCATCTGGATAGTATTCTTCAATTAAATGTGTGATGCTCTCAAATATTTTTTTTAGCTTCAACTGATGATTTTCAAGTTTAGACATTCTCACAACTCCAGTACTTATCAAAGTCATTTTTTTATTTGTAATACCTATTAACCCATAACCAAGAATATTAGTGCCAGGATCTATACCTAAAATTATTTTATCGAAGTCTTTCAAGGATTTTTACTTAAGTGGTTCTAAATACTATTCTAAAAATACTTTTTTTATTTCATTATTGGTTTTTGTTTTTGCAATTGCTTACATATTAATAAGTATTGAAAGTCAAAAAAATTTAATATCCTTAATTGCCAAAGATTTTTCTACCACCATTATACCATATTTTACAATAATTTTTCTCTTGCAGTTCGTCAATTGGGCCCTTGAAGCAGTGAAATTTTATTTTCTTTTACCTTACACTAAAAATCTAACTTTTAGTAATGTATTAAAATCAGTATATGTTGGAAATTTAACTGCAATTGTAACTCCTAAAAGATTAGGTAATTTTATTGGAAGAAATTGGATTCTTAAAGAAAAAGCTCAACAGGTGACAATTTCAACTATTTCTGGAAATTTTTTTCAGCTTTTTATTACTATAATGATGGCTTTTTGTTCATTTTTATATTTATATTTTTTTAAAACTCAATTTCTTTTAGAGCTAAAATATTATTTTTTATTACTGGTATTTTTTTACTCATTTCTATTGTTTCTTACAGGCTACACTATATTTAATAATAATTGGCACCCACTAATAAATAAATTAAAATTGATTAAATATTTCAATATCTCTACTGATCATTTAACTAGTATCAGCTCAATTAAAAAAATAAGAGTTTTATTTTTTGCAATGTCTAGATATTGGATTTTTATTTTTCAGTATTATATTCTATTCAAAGGATTGAGTATCTCTATAGATTTTATAGAAGTAATAATTCTAGTTGGTCTTTTATTTGGAACGGTTACCTTCCTACCATCGTTTGCACCAGGAAACCTAGGGACTAGAGAAGCATTGTCGATCTTTATTCTTGGAGGAAGTGCTCTTGGAATAAAGTTTGCTTTAGTTTCCTTCTTGGTATGGTTAGTAAATGTTGCATTTTCGGCTTTGATTGGTGCTGGTATATTGTTTACTTCTAAAACTACAAAATGGTAATTATTACTGGAATATTCATATTATACCTATTTTTAATCTTCATCTCATTAATTGGGTTTCTAAAAACTGATAAATCATCGGAAATTATAGAGCTAAATTCTTTTATAACATTAATTATTCCTTATAGAAATGAAGAATATAGAATTCATAATTTATTAACTTCTTTGGAGAGTCAAAAAGATATTTCAGCAGTTAGTAAAATAATATTTGTAGACGATCATTCAACAGATTTAACTAGAGAAAAAATTAATAATTGGATTTCAAAACAAGATATTATATGTGAATCTCTTTTTTTAGATAAATACCATGGAAAAAAAAGAGCAATAGATTTAGGTGTGCAAAAAAGCTCCTCTGAATTTGTAATGATTATGGATGCTGATATATCGTTTAAAGATGTTTTCTTTTCTTCAATAAAAAAGAGTATAGACTTAAATTATGATCTGTATTTAACTGCAGTGGTTGAAAATAATGGAATTGTTTGGTCTAGAATTTTATCTTATTGCATGAGTGTAATATCCATTGGTATGGTCAATATAGGAATTCCAATTTTAGCTAATGGCGCAGGTTTGATCTTTAGAAGAAAATCCTATAATGAATTAATACCATTCAATTCAAATTTTAATATTTCATCTGGTGACGATATGTTTTTACTTAATAGTTTTTTATCAAATAAAAGATCTATTAAAACTTTATTCAACAGAAATTTATTTATCGAAACACAAGGCTCTAAAGACATTCGAGATATGGTAGAAAGATCGTTAAGATGGTCGGGAAAAATGAAGATGAATGGATTGTTAACTACTAAATTAGTTGGGTTACTAGTTATTATATGTAACCTTATAATAATTCCACTTATACTTTTAAGTATTTTTAAATTTCAGTGGTTGTTTTTTGTACTCTTATTATTAAAACTATTGCCCGATTTATTGGTTTTAATTATTGGATCTATTTTTTACAAAGAAAGTAAATTGTGGCAATACTCTTTGCCTATGTTTTTATTATATCCATTGATACTTTTATTAATAATTTTCTTACAGGCCACAAAGTATAAAGTAAAATGGAAAGAAAGAGATTTATTAAATATTTGAATTTATAGTTCCAATAAATTCCTTCTCTTCAATTACTCCAGATTTTCTCCATTTTATCTCACCTTCCTTAAATAAAATGAAAGTTGGAATTCCTCTAACTTGAAATTTTCCAGCAACTTTTTCATTTTTGTCAACATTTATTTTTAGAATTTTAATGTCATCTCCAAAATGTTTTTTAATTGATTTTAATATTGGATTCATCATTTTACATGGGTTGCACCAATCTGCATGAAAATCAACCAATACGGGTTTTTCCCCTTTTATTATTTCTTGAAAAGTAGCCAATTCTCTTTAGTTTTGTAAAATTTCTAAGGAAGTATTATTAGAAATAGATCCGAATCCACCTTCAACATCAATGGTGTTATCAAATCCGTTTTTCTTTAAAATAGAACATGCTATCATACTTCTGTAGCCACCTGCACAATGGATAAAATATTTCGAAGATTTATTTAAGGATTTATTATCAGAATCTATTGTAGCAAGCGGGATGTGTTCTGAGTTTTTTAAATATCCATTATTTCTTTCCCCGATTTGTCTAACGTCTAATATATGAGTACTTTCATTAATAGATTTTTCAAACTCCTTTGCACTTTTAGAAACTATTGTATCAATTGGATTACTTGAATTTTCCCATGTCTTAAACCCTCCATCTAGGTAACCAAGGCAGTTGTCAAAACCTACTCTTGATAATCTCATAATTGCTTCTTTTGCTTGACCTTCTTCACAAACCAATAATATTTTAATATTAATATCCTTTAAAACAGCTCCAACCCAAGGAGCAAACCCACCATTCAAACCAATAAATATTGAGCCAGGAATAAAACCATTTTTAAAAATATTTTGATTTCTTACATCTAGAATTATTGTATTTTCTTGAGAAGATAAAAAGATAAATTTTTCTAAATCTAGTGGGATTAATCCTCTGTCTAAAACTTTATCAAAATCTAAGTAACCTTCTTGATTTAGTTTTACATTTGATGGAAAATAGGTTGGAGGTTCTGGTAAATTATCTGTCAATTCTTTGACAAAACCTTCTTTAGAAAACGATCCATTTAAAGCATAATTTATTTTTTTTTGATTCTCTAATGTATCTACTGTTTCTTTCATCATATTTTTACCACATGCAGAACCTGCGCCATGGCCAGGATAAACTAATATGTCATCTGGAAGTGGTTTTATTCTATTGTTTACAGACTCGTATAGAATGCCAGCTAATTCTTCTTTAGAAACGCCCATATATCGTTGAGCAACATCTGGAATACCAACATCTCCTAAAAATAAAGTATCACCAGTGAAAATACAGTGTTCTTTACCATTTTCATCTTTTAGAATGTAGGATGTGCTTTCTAAAGTGTGACCAGGGGTATGAATCGCAGTTATGGTAACATCTCCAATTTTAAATACCTGATTGTCTTTTGCTATGATTGATTCAAAGTTAGGATCTGCTTGTGGACCGTAAACTATTTTTGCACCAGTTTTATTGGCAAGGGTTAAATGACCGCTTATAAAATCTGCATGAAAATGAGTTTCAAAAACATATTTAATTTTGGAGTTAGTATCTTCTGCCAACTTTATATAATCAGAAATTTCTCTTAATGGATCTATCACAGCAGCTTCTCCATTACTTTCAATAAAATAAGCACCTTGAGACAGACAACTAGTATAAATTTGTTCTACTTTCATGTGGTAAAATTAGTTATACTCTTTTGATTACCCAACAGAATATTGCTTAAATCACTTCATTAATATTAAATTTGTAAAAATGGTTAGTAATTTTTATTTGTATATATCTTGGAACGTTAATCCTGCTCTTTATGACGGTTTTATTACCATTAGATACTACAGTTTATTTTTTGCACTTTCATTCATAATAGGATTTCAAATAGTGAAAAAAATGTTTGACAACGAATCTGCACCTGAGCATTGGATGGATAAGCTGCTTGTATATACAGTTTTAGGTACTATCCTAGGAGCAAGACTTGGACACGTTATTTTTTACGAACCCAAATATTATTTAGAAAATATTTCCGAAATTTTAATGGTTTGGAAAGGCGGATTGGCAAGCCACGGAGCTGCCGTTGCATTAATAATTTCCATGTGGATTTTTTCTAAAAAGGTCACCCACAAAAAAACCATGTGGACCATGGATAAATTGGTGGTTGCAGTTGCTTTAGCTGCAGGATTCATAAGAGTTGGAAATTTAATGAATTCTGAAATTGTTGGTAAAAGAACAGAAAGTGAATCAGGTTTTTTTTACGAGTATAAAGCAAAGAAACAAATAGCAAGTTTTTTTAGCGTAGAAAGCGAAAAAATTCATTTGAATAAAACTTCGATAGATACAACAATAAACGATATTAAATATTCTCAATTAAAGGTAAGTGTCCCTCTTGGCAATAAAAAAATGAATCCTTATTACTGTGAGGCTTTCTCTAACGCATTTAATTTTAAATCAATTGATTCAGATGCAGACTTTTTCTCCTCAAAAGATAAAAATGATTTTGTAGTTAGCTCTACCAATGAATTAATTCTTCCCATTTATATTATTCCAAGAGTACCTACCCAATTGTATGAGGCAATCTCCTACTGGCTTATTTTTTGTTTTTTATTTTGGGGCTATTGGAAAAGAGATTGGCACCTATATTCTGGAAAGTTATTTGGTGCATTTCTAACACTTTTATTCGCTTCTAGATTTATTGTCGAATTCTTCAAAGAACATCAAACATTAGAAAATAGTTCGTTATTCACCATGGGACAATATTTAAGTATACCTTTAGTAGGAGTTGGCTTATATTATTGGATTAAATCAAAAAAAATTGATACGTACAAATAATATTTCTGTAAAATATGGCGAAATAGACATTAAATTCCCAAATATAAATTTGGATTATGGAGGTCAGTTGCTAATCATTGGAAAAAGTGGTTCAGGTAAAACAAGCTTACTTAATATTTTAGGAGGACTATTGTCTCCTCAAACTGGTAATGTCTTGGTAAACGATACAGATCTTTTTAGTCTTTCCAATAATAAAAGAGATAATTTTAGAGGGCAACAAATTGGATTTGTATTTCAAACCCCTCATTTTATAAAGTCTCTTTCAGTTAATGACAATTTAAAGTTTTCACAGTATATGACTTCTGAGGTAAATCAATCCAAAATTGATATGCTTTTAAAAAAAGTGAAGTTAAATCATTTAAAAAACGCTTCAATTCAAAATCTAAGTGAAGGTGAGAAACAAAGGATTTCAATAATTAGAGCATTGGTAAATCAACCTTCTATCATTTTTGCAGATGAGCCAACTTCTGCTTTGGACGACAACTCATGTAACAATGTGGTTGATATATTAGCTAATTTATCTCAGGAAAACAATACTACACTTGTAATAGTAACTCACGATAAAAGAATAAAAGATAAGTTCCCCAATCAAATAAGTTTAAATGATTTTTAAGTTAGCCTGGAGAAATATTATAACTAGACCTCTTTCAAGTGGCCTTTCTGCAGTTTTGCTCAGTTCATCAATAATGGTAATTGTTTTATCCATGCTTACCATGAAACAAATGAAATCTAAGTTTAATGAAAATGCAAATAAGATAGATTTAGTAGTTGGATCGAAAGGTAGTAGACTTCAGTCTGTATTGTGTAATGTATTTCATATAGATTATCCCAACGGGAATATAAAACTTAAGGAAGTTGACTTTCTCTTTAAACATCCTTTCGTAAAAAGTGCAATACCAATCTCACTAGGGGATTCTTATAAAAAACATAGAATAATTGGAACAAATTCAAATTTCATCACCCAGATATATAATGGATCAATTTCAAAAGGAAATATTTTTAATAAACCTTTAGAAGTGGTAATTGGTGCCAATGTTGCAGCGAAATTAAAATTAGATATTGGTGACTCTTTCAGCGGTAGCCATGGAATAGAAGAATCAACCCACGATCATGAGGATTTTCCGTACCGTGTTGTAGGTATTCTTTCACCAACAGGGGAAATTATTGATCAATTAATAATAACTTCATTAGAAAGTGTTTGGCAAGTTCATCCTCATAATGATAAAAAAGGTTCTTTTGATTTAAAAACAGCAGAAGAACACGACCATCATTCTCATGACCACAAAACCGAAGTTTCTGAAAATAATAGGGAGGTAACAGCAGTTTTAGTAAATTACAATTCACCTAGAGCAAAATTTTCAATTCCAGGAATTGTCAATCAAAAAAATGCATTGATGGGGGCAGAACCAGCTATTGAAATCAAACAGCTTTTAGATCTTATAGAACCTGCTGTTAACGTTATTTACGTCTTGTCACTATTTATTTTTGGGCTTTCTCTTTTTAGTATTGTTGTTACGTTATTAAATTCGATGAAAGACAGAAAATATGAAATATCTATGATGAGAGTTGGTGGAGCCAGTGTAAGATTAATCTTTATTTCTATAATTTTAGAAGGTTTCTTTATCGGTTTAATTGGAAGTATTTCAGGACTGATATTGGGACATTCAATTATGGGAATTATGGCTAGATTTTTAAATCTTAAGTACAATTATCAATTTTCAGGTTTGGTGTTTGATGGCCTAGAACTAGTTTTACTTTTTATGACAATACTTATTGGAATGATTGCGGCAATATTCCCTGCGATAGCAGCCTACAGGTTGGATATATCCAAGACATTAAAAAATAAAATATGAGAAATAAAATAATTTTAGTAATCACCATTTCTTTATTTTTTATTAATAATATTTTTAGTCAAAATATTATTACATGGGAGCTATTGAAAAATGTAGAGTTTGATGAGATATGGTCTGAAGAATTTCAGGCTTATTATATGGTGCCAAAGTTTTCGGAATCCGTTAAAGAAATGGACGGCAAAGAAGTTCAAATTAGGGGCTTTATTATTCCAGTCGATATTGTTCAAGATTACTATGTGCTTTCTGCCAATCCATATAGCTCTTGTTTCTTTTGCGGTCAGGCTGGTCCCGAATCAGTAATGGAGATTCAAATGATTAAAAAATACGAAGGTTTAAGAATGGACCAAGTAATTACTTATAAGGGCACTTTAAAATTAAATGTGGATGATATTTACCAATTAAATTATATTCTAGAAGATGCAGAAATAGTAGAGTAGTTAAACCAATTTTTGAATTTCATTCCAAATGATTTTCGTAGCTCCTTTATTATCTTTAATTATTTGTCTAGCCCTTTTCTTTTTTTTCTCTAGTTCTGATTTATTTCCAAGTAACTTTAAAATTATATTTTTTAGCTCTTTAGAATCGTGGATGGTTTCTGCAATTTCTTCTTTAAGCATTAAGTTAGCTTCTGGGTATTTACCAATATTGGGGCCAAATAAAAGAAAGTTTCCCTTTGCGGCTGCCTCTAAGATGTTGTGTAGCTTTCCTGAGTATCCTCCACCAACAAATGCAATATCGCTATAGTTGTAAAGATCTGCAAGAATTCCAATTTGATCAACAATTAATATTTTAGGTAATGGTTTGTTTGAATCAATTTCAGAGTACAATAAAGCTTCATTTCCAAATAATTTTTTTGTTTTTAATATTTTATTCTCTTTTATCTCATGGGGAGTTATTATCCAATTAACATTGTCCATCTCCTCAATTATTTCCGCAGCCATTTTTTCTTCCTTTTCCCATGAAGAACCTAAAATAACACATGGAGACCTAATATCTAAAATCAATTTTGGTTCTACATCATTAAAGTTATCAAATCTAGTATCTCCAGAATATTTAAAATTGGAAAATCCATTTTCTTCTAATATTTCTTTGGATGAATTATCTGCTGTTAATATTAAACTCATGGACTGAAGTATTTTTTTTGCGGACTTTCCTAAATTATTAAAATACCATTGGTTGTCTCTAAATTTAGAAGAAAATACCAAAGTTGGGATTTTTCTCTTATTACATTCTCTTATTAAATTGAGCCACAGATCATACTTCACAAAAATTAAAATACTTGGATTTATAAAATCAATAATTTTTTTTGAATTTCTTTTTTTATCAAAAGGCAAATAAAATTTATGAAAATTTTCATTTTCAAAATTATAGTTTTCATATCCAGAGGGACTAAAAAACGACATTACCACTTGGTTGTTTTTTTGATTTAATATTTTTTTTATAATAGAATTTGCCATAATTGCTTCTCCATGAGAGGCAGCATGTATCCAAAAAGTTTTTTTATCGGAATTTAAATTGGATAAGTTTTTCTGCCAATTTTTTTGACCTTTTATTGATTTTTTGGATTTACTATTTCCAAAAAAAGCAGAAGCTTTTAAGTAAATAGATAATAGCTCAATAGCAATTTGATAATGAAATAACCCCATTTAATTATAGTAAAATTCGTTGGGATTTTTTCTTAAAACTGGGAAAAACCATCCTGCCCTTAGTCCAAGATATACATCAAATTTATTATCAGTGTAAGGGCCCATTAAGTCAATTTGATAATCTCTCATTCCTCTGTTAAATCCTTCTATAATTTCTATCCC
>JAYNHP010000056.1:0-9374 GCA_038108155.1 Flavobacteriales bacterium
GAGCACCTGCCTTCTAAGCAGGCGGTCCTAGGTTCGAATCCTAGCGCGATCACTAAATAAGTCCGTTACAGAAAAAGTTTCGGACTTTTTTTAATTACTAATTACAAGCCTCTTAACAACGCTTTTATTATTGGCTTTTACTTTTAACAAGTATATTCCTTTAGATAAACTCGATAAATCTAAGGAAACCGTTCTTGGAATACCATTTGTAAAAGAATAATTCTTATCTAAAATTAGTTTACCAGAGACATCGACAATACTCAAATCAAAATTTTCAATAGAAAAGTCTTCGAAATATAAATTGAAAATTCCAGAACTAGGGTTTGGAAATATTTCAAAAACTAATGGATTAAAATCTTCTGCTGATCTATTTCTAAGATTTACATTATCTAGGAAAATATTATTTCCACCTTCGCCCCTAGTCAAAAAAGAAATATTAATTCTTTTACCAAGAAACTTTTTTAGGGATACAAATTCCTTTCTAAAAGTATTATAGCTTGAATTTGAAGAATTATTTTGGATATCCGTAGACAAAAACTTTCCAGATTTAAAATAAATAGTGTCGGAAAAGGTAGTGCCACAGTCTTGAGAAACTTCTACCAATAAAGCATCATCTATACTGTCAGATGTTAAAGAATAAGAAACATCAAATGACAGATATGGATTGGACAGTTCATTATCCAAATAAATAGGTTGTGTAATAAGTTTATCAAAATTACCAACTAAATTATTATTAAAAAAAGCTACTCTATTTTGCAAACCTTCTTGAGTAAATATACTGGTGTCTTTCCATGAAGAGTTTTGTCCAATATTTAAAACCTCCCAATTTTCAGGTGGGAAATTTAAAGCACTAAAATCTTCAGATATATCTATTTCTTCTCTTAAATGGTCTGCAGATATAACATTATAAAAATTATTTTTCTCAATGGAACTAATAGAATTTGAGTTCTCAGTGGTCAAACTTACTTGATATAAACCATCGTTTTCAAAACTCACAACAGGATTTGGAGAATTTGAATTGGTATTTTCTAAATAAGTAACCGTATTTGGAATAAAATTCCAGTCCCAACTCGTTGGACATCCAACGGTCAAATCGAATAGATTTACTGGTAAATCTGTACATAATTGTTCTTTGTTGGTATAAAAATCTGAATTTAAAGAGCAATTGGAAACTCCACTTCCATCGTAAAATTCTGCTACTGCCCTAACACCTTTAGTACCATTTTCAGTAATTGCTCTTACCGAGAACCATACTTCATCACTTGGATTGTCTATAGGAATATTAAAATAAGTTTCTGTTGTTGACCCAATAGAATCCATGTATTTTTCACCTAAAACTGAAATCTCGTATTTTGCTGCTGAAGGTACTGGATTCCAGCTTATGGAAAACTCACATTCACAAACATTATTTATATTAATATTTTTAGGAAAATCTATAATCGAAAAAACATCAGAAGACTGACCAGAGAGACCATCTCTTGAAACTCTAACAAGAGCTTCTCCTGATATAGAATTTGGTATTGGCCATTGCTTAATTCTAGATGAGCCATTTACTTGATTGCCAATTGTAGTCCAAGAAACTCCGTTGTCAACAGAATATTCTACATCAAAATATCCTTGACTACCATAGGTGTCCCATTGAATAAATTCTGCTCTGTAGGGAATAAGTCCTTCCCCACCAATTGGATAGGTAACTATAATTTCATCTGAAATGAATTCGTATAGTAGGTAGTATTTTTGTGGTCCAACAGGGATATTAAAACCAGATATTTCTGCAGTATA
The DNA here is from genome assembly GCA_038108155.1 of Flavobacteriales bacterium. GTDB lineage: Bacteria > Bacteroidota > Bacteroidia > Flavobacteriales_D > Parvicellaceae > MED-G20. The sequence goes on from JAYNHP010000056.1 coordinate 1,783, forward strand.
ATTTCCTGAAACAGGATCAAAAATTGTAACCTGTTCCATATTATTTAAGTGATCTTCACCAGTTGTTGCCGGCAAGGATAATAAAGAAGCATTTGGAGTAGGATCTAAAACCCAAGGAAAAAAATCGCTAGTATTGTTACTTATTTTCAAATCAAGATCATTAAGAAGAGATATGGTAGATGATGGAGATCTTTCAGGATCCATCCAATATAACATAATTCTTGCTTCTTTAGTTCCTTCTGGAATTGTAAAATTAATAGTGTGTGATTCTCCATTGTCAATTAAAGAATCTTGGTATCTATTTTCTTCTAAAACCTTTACAGCCTTCAATGCATTAACAATTCCCCAGCCATAAGAAAAGTCCGGACCTGTATTTCCATAATCTTGTGCTGTGTTTAACAAACAGGCTTTTAAAAGCCCTGATTCTGGGTCTAAGCCTGAATTTAGTTCTCTGTATGCTTGATATAATTGTGCCAAAACACCAGAAATTCCTGGAGCTGCAGCAGATGTCCCGCTTCCTGCATTGTAGATATTATTTGGATCTGTAGAAATCTGACCATTTCCATGAGCAGCAATATCTGGTTTAATTCTTCCATCGGAAGCCGGACCTCTACTACTGCTAGAAACTAAAGTTCCATTATAATTTAAATTTGCAGTAGCAATTACATTTTTGGCTTGCTTATGGCCACCGGTAATATTTCCCCATCCAGATCCAGCACCATAGCCGCAATTACTATTTCCTGAATTTCCACAAGAAAAAACTTGGATTAGAGAAGGATTTAATCTTATTTCTCTATCAATTTGGTAACATAAGGAAGTATAACCTGCATTACATGAATTCCCATAGGAAGAGGAAAATATCATAACATTACTATCGTTATTCAATTGCACGGAATTAGGAAGAGATGAACTATATTGCCTTACATGTATTTTAGCACCTTTGGCCATTCCTTCGTATTGTGGATTTAAATTACCTGCTCCACCTAGTATTCCGGCAACCATATCTCCATGGTCTCCGTTCAAATCATTGGCTACTGTACTTTGCTCTGTACGACCTTTAAAATCAATATGAGGACCAACAAAACCATCATCATTGACACAAACACTAACACCAGAAGCATCGTACTTACGTCCATTATTAAGTTGAGTATTTATAGAATTTGATCGATGTAAGGATCTTCCACCTGTATCTTCGGGTTCACCAGGAGCTGAAATAAAAGAAATAAAATTAATATATTGAATTTCAGAAAGTTCTAATAATTTATTTTTAGGAAATTCACATCTTACAATATTTGCATAACTATTAATATCAATAATAGTAGAACCAACAACATCTAGATAATCTAAGAAAAAGTCCATATCATAATTTTTCATTAAGATAATTTCCAAATTAATTTTATTTCCTTCATCAGCCCATTTTGGAATAGGAGATTCAAAAATTGAAGGATCACATCTTAAAATTTTAGGAATATCCTGAACATGGGAAATATCATAGCCATTAAAATTAGATTTTAAGAAGTTGTTTGGTATGGAAACTATGTATGCGTTTTGAGAAATATAATCTAAAAAAAGAACTCCCTTTGATTCTAATTCAATCCTAATTTCACTATTTGGAATAGAATTGAACCTAATTATTTTATAATAGTTTATTTGATTTAAAGGTAACTCTACAGATTCTTCTTTGAGGAAGTCTTCTAAAGAATTAGTTAAATCAAATTCTCCATATTTAAAATTAATTGATTGAGCAAAGACAATTGAAAAGAAAAACTGAAAAATTAAAAAAGAAAAAAAAGAATGTAATTTAAAAGGGATATTATTAATAAAACTTCTTACCATAATCTAAATATATTGTATTTTAAATATCAAATCATTTTTTGTTTCAATTATTAATATCAATCTTAAAAACTTATTTTAATTTCCTTATTAACCAATTGGATTGCTTCAATGTAAATATCATGTAAATCTTTTAATTGCCTTTGGTACATATTGGAATACAGCTTTGCTTGAGACAAAATTCCATAAAAATCATTGGATTCATAATAAGATTTATTGAACTCAAATACTTTTAAAGATCTATTTCCATAAAATTCACCATCTAACAAATCGTAATTAAATCTTACTCTAAAATTCTCTAATATTGTTCTTCTAAATCCAATATTAAATTGATCAATTTCATTAGATGTAGCAATATTTCTCTCTTTTAAATGATTGTACATTTCCAATAAAATATTTTTAAGTTCTGTACTTTTTATTAATTCAAATGCGTCAGTTGCAATAAGTTGATTATAAATTCCATCTTTAGAAAAAAAGGAAATACCAACTTCAATATCAATTAACTTACTTATGGTTATTGTGTCGTTCATAAGATTGTGATTTTGGTCAATATCATCTTGAATTTGATTGATATAGCTAACCGATTTATTTAAGACTTCCTTAAGATGATTTATCTGATTCACATCGTCATCAAGGGTCAGTCTAAGATCTTTTAAATATTGATTTTTTCTATGATCGTTTAGATTCTGGACACGTAAATCTTCGACAAAAAAAGAAAGAAATACACCTACAAAAATGACTATTCCGTCATAAATATAGCTTTTGATTCTAGATTTCTTATCTAAATCCATTCAGAAAAATTTACCTGATTTGGGTTTCAAAATCTTTAACCAGTTCAATAAAAGAGTTGTATTTGGATTCATCAATCCAAATTAAAGTAAGTGGGGAATTGGAAACAACTTTACTTGAACTTGTGATTTTATTATTTCTTTTAGATATAATAAAACCAATTTCTAAATCATTAGACTGATCAGTATCAATAAATTTTGCATTACCCCTTACCAAAACCCCTATATCATTAGATTTTAGCTCATTATCAAAGGAATAATTTGCAGGGAAGATTTTTATTTCAATGATTTTAGATAAATTCATGATCGTAGAGTCATCCAATTTTTTAATCCAAGGAATTAGATTTAATAGTTCCTGTGATTTAGGAAGTTTAAATGTTGGTGGATCTGTAAGAAGATTATTCATTTTCCTTTCAATTTCTAATAAAAACTTATCAGAATCATCTTTATCTACCCTACCCAAATTAATCATGCTAGTAAGTTCTGTTTTTTGAAAATTCAAAATATCTCTACTTGCTTGTCTAGTTTCAATAGTTTTGTAAACTTCTGGAAAAGCATTTTTTAAATTTCTTAAAAACGTAAGTCCTTGAATTTTTTTCTCATTTACCTCCTCCATTAAAGTCTTTAATATAATAATTTGATCTTCAGTATTGGAATTATCTGATTCCAAATTTTTTATAAGAACTATTAGGTCATCCTGTGATTTTATCATTGCCCTTACGGCATCGTAATTTGTATACAACTGAGAAAACAAATCTTTATTGGACGACTTGCTTAAGATTTTCCAATCTTGAACTTCGTTAAATATTTTGGAGCTATCCCATAACAAATCTATATTGGTAGAAGTTGCAATAGAAAACTCACCACCTTGGTCTAAAAGTTCGTTATTTATATTCATCAATAGATTGTAAGCCGATCTTCCCAATAAACCTTTGCTAAATAATTTCCAATAAGAGGATTTCTCTTTATTCAATAAGTTAATTCTAAGTTCTTTAATTAGACCATTTTCTACTTTATCAAATATTTCATCTTTAGATGGATTCCAAGGTTCAGGAAGAAATTTTTCTACATGACTCCAATCTGCTCCACCCATAAATCTGTCTTTTTTCATTAATTCTAATCTCAATTCTGCACTATATCTAAGTTTGTCAATAGTATGATTTACCAAAGTTGCTTTTGCTAATGGAACTTTGGTTAGACCCAATCCTTTTACAAGAGCTTTTATAGTAGTTGCATTAATTAAAGATGTTAAAAGAACAATTCCTGCGGTTATAAAAAGAAATTGGTCTCTTATGTCGTGGGGAATACTAGATGTTTCTGCTACAATTAGGGCCATTGCTAAACCAATAACTCCTCTTAAACCTCCCCACCACAATACAATAGAATCCTTTACTGAAACTCCATAGCCTATTTTTTTCATAAGTGGAAACAAGATTGAAATAATAAAACCTCTTATAATGTGAATTCCTACATAGACAATAGCTAAATCAATAAAATCTTCCACTTCAAACCTTGTACGATGAGCAATTATAACTCCAACTACAATAAAAATCAGAGTATTTGCAATAAATGCAGCCAATACCCAGAAATCATGAAGAAAATGACCAACTTCTGGACTAATTCTTGTTTTTCCTCTTCCAGCCATTATCAGTCCCAATGTAACCAATCCAATTACACCTGATAAATGAAAACTTTCTGCGATAAAGAAGGTTAAATATGCAGAGCCTATGATAGCAGTAATTTCAAATAGACTATCGTTAAAAACTGTTTTAAAAAGAGATAAAGTCAAAAATCCAATAGCAGCACCTATAGCAACACCTCCAAAGGCTACTTTTATAAAATCAATAGCACTTCCTATTATTTCAGGGCTGCTACTCCCTCCTATTTGAGAACTAATTGCAGAGTAAAAAATCATAAAAACTACTATAGCAGTTCCGTCATTGAGTAGGGATTCGCTTTCGATCAAAGTTCTAAGCTTTTTTCCCCCACCAAGTTCTTTTAAGAGAGCAACTACAGCAACTGGATCAGTGGCGCAAATAACAGATCCAAACATTAGAGATACGTACCAATCCCAATTTCCAAATCCAATTCCAAAATATTTTATTCCCATAGCCATACTAGCACTTATGAAAATAGCCACAATAATTCCAGGAACTGCCATTAGAAAGGCATTCCAAAAGGATTTTTTAAAAGTATGTACATCCAAATCAAATGCAGCTTCAAATATTAAAGTTGGAAGAAAAACATATAAAATAATTTCTGGTTTAATATGTCCAGCCCAAAAAATTGACTCGTCAAGTAATGGAATATTTTCAAACCATTCAAAACGATGAATAACTCCTAGAATTAAACCAATAATTAAAAGGATGACTGTAAAAGGAATTGGAACTTTTTTAAGAAAATGCTTACAAATAATACCAATAAATAAACTAGCAATGATGAAAAATAACGGAGACATTTTCCAAACTTCCTTTTTAACTACTTCTGCACCATCCCAATCGCCAGCAAATAATAAAAATGGAACTAAAAATAATATTAGAGAAAGTAATTTTTTCATTTTAATTGGAGATTAATTACTCTCTAATTTAGATAAAAATATTCAGTTTATAAATCTTCTTCTTTTTTAAATGAGGTCGGAATAATATCCAACCCAAACTTTCTTGATAATTTTACTAAAAATGGAACCAAGACTGTAGATCCTGGAATCATGAAAAAAGGTATTCCAACACCCATTATTTTTAGCACATCATAAAATTGAAGTTTTAATTCTTTCTCTTCTTTTTTAGAAAGCTTTCCTTCCTTTAAATATTTAACTACTAAATAACTTGCTTGTTTGGTTTCACTTGCTTCCTTTCTTAAATTATTAAAAAAAGCTTTAAATGCTTTTATAGATTTATCACTATTTAGATTCAATTTAGAAGCAAAGTCTTTATATCCTTTTTTCTCTAAATAAGAATATTCTAAATTCCGATTGCTTTTTGATTTTTTCAACATAATCTTCAAAAATTGTAAATGTAAGCGCCTGATTTTCTTAAGTCGTGAATATTAGGAGAAATTTTAGAAAAAATTTGATTATTTATCTTTTTATGTGATTGGTATTTAACATTGGGAAGAATAATATTAATACAAAAAAAAAGCTGGCTATCGCCAGCTTTTATAAATTTTGATTAAAGAATTAAACTTCTTCGAAATCTACATCGGTAACTTCCTCATCACTTTTTCCTTTATCATCTGCCTTAGGTTCGTCACCTGCAGAACCACTTGCATCCCCATTACTTGCTTGATACATGTCTTGGCTGGCAGCTTGAAAAGCAGTATTTAATTTTTCCATTGCTGCATCTATAGTTGCTATATCCTTAGCAGCATGTGCAGTCTTTAATTCTGCTAACGCCTCATCAATTGGTTTTTTCTTTTCCTCAGGAATTTTTTCTCCATATTCTTTGAGTTGCTTTTCTGTTTGAAAAATCAAACTATCAGCGGCATTTACTTTTTCTACTTCTTCTTTTAACTTTAAATCAGCATCTGCATTTGCTTCAGCTTCTTTTTTCATTTTCTCAATCTCTTCTTCAGACAAGCCAGAAGAGGCTTCAATTCTAATAGATTGCTCTTTATTGGTAGCTTTATCAACGGCTTTCACTTGAATTAATCCATTTGCATCAATATCAAAAGAAACTTCAATTTGTGGAACACCTCTTGGTGAAGGTGGAATTCCATCTAAGTGAAATCTACCAATTGTTTTATTATCAGCTGCCATAGATCTTTCTCCTTGAAGAACATGTATTTCGACAGATGGTTGATTGTCAGCAGCTGTAGAAAATACTTGAGATTTTTGTGTGGGGATAGTAGTATTTGAATCTATCAATTTTGTAAATACACCACCCATTGTCTCAATTCCTAAAGATAACGGGGTAACATCTAATAGTAATACATCTTTTACTTCACCTGTTAGTACCCCTCCTTGGATAGCAGCTCCTAAAGAAACAACTTCATCAGGATTTACACCCTTAGAAGGAGATTTACTAAAAAACTTTTCTACCGCCTCTTGAATTGCTGGAATTCTAGTGGAACCACCAACTAAGATTATCTCATCAATATCAGATGTTGATAAACCAGCACTTTTTAAAGCAGATTTACATGGCTCTATCGTTCTTTTAACTAAATCGTCTATCAATTGCTCAAACTTAGCTTTAGTTAAGCTTCTTACTAAGTGTTTTGGTATTCCATCGACTGGCATAATGTAAGGAAGATTTATTTCAGTTGATGCAGAAGAAGACAGCTCTATTTTAGCTTTTTCTGCTGCCTCTTTCAGTCTTTGCAATGCCATAGGGTCTTTTTTAAGATCAATCCCTTCATCCTTTTTAAACTCGTCAGACAACCAATCAATAATTTTTTGGTCTACGTCATCTCCACCAAGATGGGTATCTCCATCTGTTGCAAGAACTTCAAATACACCATCTCCTAACTCAAGAATAGAGACATCATGCGTACCTCCACCAAAATCGAAAACAACAATCTTCATGTCCTTACCAGACTTGTCCATTCCGTAAGCTAAAGCAGCAGCGGTAGGTTCATTGATAATTCTTTCCACCTTTAAACCAGCAATTTCACCAGCTTCTTTGGTAGCTTGTCTTTGTGCATCGTTAAAGTAAGCAGGGACAGTAATTACAGCTCCTGAAACTTCTTGACCAATAAAATCCTCTGCAGTTTTTTTCATTTTTTGCAAAATCATCGCAGAAATTTCTTGAGGAGAATACTTTCTATCTTCAATGTTAACTCTTGGAGTATTATTGTCACCCTTAACTACCTTGTAAGGAACTCTTTTGACCTCTTTACCTACTTCGTCAAATCTATTACCCATAAATCTTTTGATTGAGTAAACAGTATTTTGAGGATTGGTAATAGCTTGTCGTTTTGCTGGGTCTCCAACTTTTCTTTCACCACCTTCAACAAAAGCAACAACAGAGGGAGTTG
>JAYNHP010000057.1:0-9316 GCA_038108155.1 Flavobacteriales bacterium
AAAGGTGACAAAGGTTCTACTGTAAATACTAGAGCTGCTGCTGGAACAAAACCATCAAATAGTGAGAAAGCTACTGGTAAAGGTGACAAAGGTTCTACTGTAAATACTAGAGCTGCTGCTGGAACAAAACCATCAAATAGTGAGAAAGCTACTGGTAAAGGTGACAAAGGTTCTACTGTAAATACTAGAGCTGCTGCTGGAACAAAACCATTAAACAATGAGAAAGCTACTGGCAAAGGTGACAAAGGTTCTTCTGTAAATACAAGAACTGAAAAAGCTTCAGATTCTAAAGTTAAAGATATGGAACCAGTAATGAATTCTGAATCAAAGTATAAAAAACCAGATTCTGATTTCTGTAAAGGTTGGAAAGAAGGTTACATCAAAGCTTATTCTAAAGCTACAGGCGAAAAAATTTCATCTGCTGATGTTCCTAACTGTGTTTCACAAGGAGATTGTGAAGGTTACAAATGTGGTTATGCTGCAGGTGTAAAAAATGCAGAAAGAAGAATTAAATAATTTTTCTAATTAAAAATTAAAGCTCTCTTCGGAGGGCTTTTTTTTTGCTAAAATTTAGGCTTATTATTTTATGTATACATTTATTAAAGACACATAACTTGTTGTTATATATAATTTAAATCTTTGTAATTAATACATATTTAAGGGTAAATAAGATGAAATTTCTTAAAAGTTCTTATAAAATTTTTATCCTAAGTAGTCATTTAAAATGATCAAATAATCAAAAATGATATAGAATTCATATATTATCTAACAATTGATATAGTACCATCCATTTTTAAGCTACCGTCTTGGTAAAAGACTCTGTAAACATAAGTCTCATTAGGAAGTTTTTCTCCCATAAAAGTTCCATCCCAATAAAGGCTATTTAAATCAGTTTTATGAACCATTTGTCCCCATCTATTGTAGATTTCTATTTCCAGTCCTAATATATCTAAACCATATGCTTGGAATATATCGTTTATTCCATCACCATCGGGTGAAAAAACTGTAGGAATAAATAACTTATAACAATTATTGATATCATTATTAATAATATTTAAATTAAAACTACAGGTTTCTACATTTCCAAGAGTATCAAAAACATTAAAAGTGATATTTTGAACACCAATAAAATCTATTAGTGTATCCGCAGACGGAGATTGGTATATTGTTTTAGAGCTAGAGCATAATGCACCAACTTGTAATTCATTTGAAAAATCTGGTATTGATACAACACAGTTTTCATCTAACATTAAATCTTGATCACTTGGACATACAATATCAGGAACATCTATATCAAATAAAGAAATATTATAGCTACATGATTTTGAATTCCCAGATGAATCTGTTATTGTAAAAAAGGTTTCAAAATCATAATTAACTATACTACCTTCTGCTGGTATTTGATCGATAATTTCAATTCCACAATTATCCGAATAAATTAATAAGTTTGAATAATCAGGAACTGTAAACTCACAGTTTTGGTCATAAGGTTCTACAGTATCACTTGGACAAGTTATTGTAGGTGATTCAATATCATTTACCAAAACATAAAAACTACATGTAGAAAAATTTCCAGCTGTATCTGTTACTCTATATATGTTTGTAGTTAAACCTACAGGAAACAAAGAACTATCTGGTAATCCTGAAGTTAAAGTTGTTGTACTTAAACAATTATCAATTCCCAATGGTGTTAAGTAAGAGAAAATTGCTCCACATTGTGAGGAATCGTTATCTAAAACAGTATTATTTGGACAACTAATAACAGGGCTAATTGTATCTAACAGAAAAATAGGAATTTCACAAATAGTGTTATTTCCGGAATCATCGGTAACAGAAATAATTACTATTGTATCTGAGTATATAGTAGAATTTGGAACAGGATATTGAGTAATTACTAAGTTTGTATCACAATTATCAGAGGAAGTGATAGAGTCCATATAGTTTGGCAATAGGTAATTACAAACAGTATCTAGGTATAATATTTGCGATGGAATACAACTAATTGTCGGACTAATAGTATCTAAAATTGTTATATTAAAAGAGCATGTACTAAAATTACCACTATAATCTGTAGAAGTTATTGTAATAACTGTATCGTCAAAAATTACTGTTCCAGAGGATGGAGATTGAATCAAAATTGGGTCTGGATAACAATTGTCGGATGAAGTTGTAGAAAGTGTATAATCAGGAATAATAAATTCACAATTTGAATTGTAATATTCAGTTGCATCTAAAGGACAAGTCAGTAATGGTTTTATAGAGTCAAATAGATTAAGGTTAAAACTACAAGACGAAGAATTATTGGAAAAATCTGTTACAGTTAAGGTAATTATGGTATCTGAAATAAGGAAAATGCCAGGACTAGGTGTCTGAACTATAGATAGGTTATTATCACAATTATCATTTACTAAAACTCTATTTGTATAATCTCCAACTACAAATAAACAGTTTTCATTAAAATAATCTGATGTATCTCCAATACAATTTATTATTGGTTTAATGGTGTCAACTAATGTAAGATTAAAAGAACAACTTGAAGAGTTTCCTGAATCATCAGTTGCTAATAGTGAAATAACAGTATCAGAACTAACCAATGTTCCAACGGCTGGTACTTGAGTAATGGTAGGTATTAGATCACAATTGTCGGTTGTATTTAACAAAGATGTATAATCAGGAATTGTATAATCACAATTATTAGTATAATAGTTGACTGTATCTGAAATTGAAATAATGGAAGGTGAAATAGAATCAATTAAAGATAGATTAAATGAACAAGAAGAGCTATTATTATAATTATCTGTAACTGTTAATGTAATGCTAGAATTACTATTGATATTTGATCCAGGACTTGGAAATTGAGTTATTGATAGAGGATAGTTGCAATTATCAACTGTAGTAGCCAATGAAGTATAATCTAAAAGTGAAAAACCACAGCTATTATTGTAAAAGTCTGTTTGATCATTAGGACAAGTTATGGTTGGGTCTATATAATCGTTAACCTCTAAATTTAAAGTTACAACACTATCACATCCATTTGCTGCTGTTAGAGTATGCGTATAAGCTCCTGTTGAATTGTACCATATTCCATACCATAATAAACTATCACATACCAAGGCATTGGTATCTCCAACTACAGGATTATTAATAGTTAAATTTAATGTCACTATACTATCACATCCAATAATATTATTGGACTGGAAGGTATAAGTTCCTGAAGTGTTATAGTTTACCCCATTCCAGAAATAGGAAACACAAGCGGTTGCTGTCTCACTAGATGCTTGATTAGGACCTATTTCAGTAAAGTCGTAAAAATTATTGGTATTTATATCTAAAGGCTGTGTGTAACCATCTATTCCAGTAGTAACTTTTCCATTTCCATCAAAAGTTGGATTTATTGGTCCGAGAATTCCATCAGAATTATTGTCTGTATAGCCTGCTTCAATAACATCGTTACATCCATCGTTATCGCTATCTAAATCTAAAAAATCCTTAATATTGTCACTATCACTATCTAATTCCGAAGTTAGTTCAGCATTATCATCCATTCCATTGTTATCAGAATCTATAAAACCTGAATCGTTAACATCTATTCTACCATCGTTATTTACATCAGCTGCACCATCTCCACCCTCTGTAATATCGTATATACCGTCATTGTCGCTATCTAAATCGTTTTTGTCCTGAATACCATCGTTATCAGAATCTCTAAAACAACCTCTTAATGAAACCTCCCTCCAAGCTATTCCAGATAATCCTCCTGGTTGAGGATTAATTGAAAATAAGTCTATTCTTCCAACATCTATTAAATCACTTCCAAGGTTTAAGACGAATGGATTTCCTGCAACTCCTTCTGGAATATCAACATTTAAAACTGTTAATAGAATTGCTCCCGATTGAGAATACACATTAATTGTACCAATATTTCCTATACTCTGTCCATCCGTCAAATCACCTCCTGCATTATTGTAAATAAGAAAACTACTTACAATATTAGGTTGATTTGCAAAAAAATATTGAATATCACTGATTGGAGTTTCAGTAAAATTATTTTTTGAAAAGGGAGTCCCTGCAGATGAGCCATTATATGAGTTGGAAAGTCCTGACACTTGAGGGTCTGAAGTAGTTCCAGAAGTTGGTGTAATATCCACAATAGTACATTCTTCACTATCCAAAATCCCATCATTATCATCATCTATATCACAAAGATCAGTAATATTATCTCCATCACTGTCAATACCACTGACAGTAACATCAAAAGAACATGTAGTAGTATTTCCAGCTAAATCTGTACTTACCCAAGTATTAGTAGTAACACCAATCGGAAATAAACTTCCGCTTGGAAGACCAGATGTTTGAACAGTATTGGTAGAACCACAATTATCTGTTGCGTTAGGAGTTATGAAATTATAAATAGAACTACAATTATTTCCATCTAATATTATTGTAACATCTGTTGGACAACTTGAAAATTCAGGAGATTCTAAATCAGTATTGGTACAAAATTTTTGAAGGTTAAAACTACCACCTGTTGCACCCGTAAATCCCCAATAAACTAGTGGATCACCAGAAAATATATTATTAATTATATCCCCTGTGTAAGATAGAATTGGTGTAATCATATTTATCAAATAGACATTGAAAACTTGTGTTGTAGAGTTCCACTCTATTTTAAATCTTTTAAACGAATTATCTTCAAGATTAGACACTGTCATTGGTCCAGCTAATTCATTAGAACTGTAATGGGTAACGTCCCCGTTCTTTTGAATAGATATATGGTCTCCAACAGGATCATTTAGATCTGAATTTTGATAAGTATCTAAGTAAACACCAAGTGAAGGGTTTATAGTTCCTAATCCCATACCATTTCCTGCAACCCCCACTGAAGAACTTGATTGTTGTAATCCAAAAGCTATTCCGTCTGCTCCACCGTCGTTAGAACCAAGATAAACATCAAAATCTAAAACAAAACTATTATTGAGGTCAATTTTATTTTTGTTCCATACAGACCCAACTCCTCCACTTGGATTTATGAAATTATTAGGTGTTAATTCAAAGCATTTACAACTTATTGTTCCATTTCTATCGGTTATATTAGTTGATGATGCATTTCCATTTACTTGGTAACTTGCATTTTGAGTGTAAGAGATTGTTATTGAAAAAAATAACAACGATATTGTAGATAGAAGTCTTAACAAAATGAGATGAATTTAAAAACTAAGTTTAAAACCAAAATTCCAGGTTCTTCCAAATCCATAGTATCCTTTATTTTTGGTGTAAAATTCTACTTGATTTGGTGTATATAGTTCTCCATTCGAATTTAATGAATTGGTATTTAATTCTGCTATATATAGAGTATTTAATAAATTATTAATATTTAATCTTAAAGAAATAGTTTTGTCATTAATTTTCTTTCTGTAAAAGATACCAAGTCTAGCAATACCATAAATTGGCAATTTAGTTACTTGACCACCTTCTTGATAAAATTGATCTTCAAATATATTATAAGGTGCATATAGTTGATCTGCTACATAATAGGTTGCATTAATTGATAATCCCTTAATAGGTTTATATTTAAAAGTAAGACTGTAAGTATGTTGTGCTGCATCTCCCACTTTTAATCCACTTCCATAAAGTATTAAAACAGAATCTTGAACGTCTTCTGTTGGATTTCCGTATAAGTCTAATACAGTTCCAGTTGCATTAAAATTAGAAGTATATATCCAATCTCCAATAGAAACCATCCCTGTAAGAGAATATTTCTTAGAAAGTTTAAAATTAAATTCCATTTCAACTCCCTGGTGAGTTTGAGAAATATTGTCAAAAACATAAAGTACATCTTGATTGTCTAAAAACATATTTCTAGTAAACTGTCTATTAGCCCATTCTGTATAATAAGCGTTTATATCCAAATCAAAATCACCTTTGAAAAAACTATATCCAATTTCATATGCTTCAACTGTTTGGTTTTTAGCAGTCTCATTGATAATGTTTCTATATCTTAAAAAAATAGTATTAAAAATAGGTTGTTTGGAGAAATAACCTGCATTGAAAAATAATCTACTATTTTTAGATAGATTGTAATTTAAACCAGCTTTTAGAGTTCCTCCATTGAAAATTTGCCAATCGGTAGTCTGCAAAGTATCATCGTCTAAATAATTAAAATGATCTACTCTTTTAAATCCTTGATTAGATAAAGAAAGCGAAGAAAAAACAGAAAATTTCTCCGAAGAATACTCTATTTGAGTAAATCCACCTAGCCATTTTACAATACCATCGTTGTGATATTGAATGGTATTATTGTTCAAATGCGAGTTTTCAGAAAAAGAACCAAACGAAGAGCCTGTTTCATAATCAATGAAATTTTCTGGATTATTTACATCTTTTGAAGATAGATAAGTATTATTTCCAAGTAGATTTTCTACTTTCCTGTAATGTTGTCCAACATAATATCTAGCATCAACACCTGCAACAAAGCTTAAGTTTTCATTAAAATTATGTTCAAATGTGGAAATAATTCCATACCAAATATGTCTATTCATTGAAGCAGTTCTAATCCAACCATCTCCCAATAAAGAATTTCCACCAGGATAATCTCTTACAGTATCTGCTTGTTCATTATATCCACCAAAAGCAGCTACATATTCTCCTTGGTTATACGCAATGATACTATCAAACATTACTTGTCCAGAAGAATCATGAATGCCAACTCCAAAACCTTGAAATGAATCGTATCCACTAAAACCTTCAATATTATCATTTTGTAAACCTCTTCCTCTAGCAGATGTTCCACCTCCATTTCCTAAAGAAAAATATGCAGCAGTCTTTAATTTGGTATATTCTGAAAAATTCCAGTAATGGTTAATAAAAGCTTTAGGTTTGTGGTAAAAGTTCTTTCTCCAAGAAAAAACTTCACCGTTTAACATCCCCCACCCTGGATTAAATTTTATCCCTTTGGATAACCTATCTAATGAGTCATTCTCAGGACATCTAAAAGTTGCTAAACTCACAGAATCATAAAAATTATGAATAGTTCTTCTATTGTGAACTTGTGGTGCTCCAATTATTGTTGCAGAAACTCTATGTTTCTCGTTTATATTATAAGTAGAGGAAAGAAAATAAGAATATGCTTTAAAGTCAGTTCCTTGGATATATCCATTCCCTTTATTATAAGTGAGTTGCATGGTGGCTGCAAATCCTTTTTCACTTAGACCTGAGGACAAAGAAGCTACATATTTTGTATAGCCATCATTTCCAATAGAAGAACTTACGTTACCACCTTTTTTAAATTCAGCAGCATTGGTGAGTATATTAATGGTTCCTCCTACTGCAGGAATTGCAAGTTTAGAAGCACCCAACCCTCTTTGAATTTGCATTTTATTGGTAACATCTGCCAATCCTGACCAATTAGACCAATAAACCCAGCCTGATTCCATATCATTAACAGGAACTCCATTTACCATTACAGCAATATTATTTTGCTCAAATCCTCTGACATTAATTCTTGAGTCACCAAATCCCCCACCCTCTTTAGTCACATATACAGATGGTGTATTTCTAAGGATTTCTGGAAATTCTTGATTTCCTAAGTTTTCTTGAATATATTTTGCAGAAATGGTAGTTGCTGCAACAGGTGTTACTCTTTCTTTAACTATATCTGCTATTACTTCTAATTCTTTTAAATCGAGATTAGAAGTTTTTAATTTTATGATATTGACATTATTAATTCCCCCTTTAATATTAACCTTAAGTTCTTTATCAATATACCCTACATAGCTTATTGTAAGAGAATATTCACCTTTTGACAAATTATTGATTTTGAATTTTCCACTTATATCAGTAACACCTCCGATATTTTGATTTATTACTTTAACAGAAGCACCTATTAATGGTTCTTCATCTTCTAAATCAACAATGAAACCCGTTAAAGAAGCATCTTGGGCTAATATGTAGCTCCCTAAACAAAATAATAAACTAAATACAAATGATTTACGCAATGTTAAGTTTTAGCTATGGTGTAAGTCTTTGAATTATATTTAATTATATATAATCCCTTCTTTAAGAAGTTTAAATTCAAGATATTATTTCCAGATTTTAGGTGATAAGTTTTTATTAATTGACCTGATAAATTAAATAATCTTATATCACTATTATTTTGAAGAGTAATATTTAAATTGCTTTGATTTAGTGGATTAGGATATATGTAGAAACCATTTTCAGTAGTTTCATTTACCGAAATAAAACCCGCAACATCAGATCCATTTCTAGGAAGTAATTTAAAGGCTCCATAACTAAAGGTAACTACACCTCTAACAGAATAGATTTGATTTAATATTGGAGTAAAAGCAAATAATAAATCATCAATTATTAAATCTCCAGATCCGTCATTAACTATCCATTCACCAAAGCCTGCATTATCATTGTTGCATATTGCATTAGAAACTTCTACGAAACAACCTTCAAACTCTTCTGAATCTGCAGCTGCAGTATTGCAGTAACTTGGAGAAAAAATATTTCCTGAACTTATTACCTGAAGGTTAGTTACATTTTTAAGTTCTGTTAGTTCATAATACTCATCTACTTCAGCATCTAAAACAACTGAATCTCCTTCGGAGAGTAAAAAATCATTAGAATAAACATATATGCCGCTCCAAGCTCCAGAACCGCTAGTTAAGTAAAATGAACTATCGTCTCTAACAGCAGTTACAATTCCACCAGTGTAGACTTGAGATCCTTCGTAATTGGATGCCCCGTTAGTATTGTTGTTAAACTGTATGTCGTAAATAGAAACAGTGTCTATTCCTGGTGGCGGTGGCGGTGGAGCAGAACCTTCAGTAATTTTAATATTGTCAATTTCCCATGTACTTCCAGAATTTGCAGAACCTAAATATTCATATGCTATATAAGTTGTACTTGAAATATAATTAGTTATATCAACATCACCAGATGGAGTCCAACTTCCCCAAGTAGTATTGTCAACATCCCAAGTAGCTAAAGTAGTAATGTCCGTCCATGTACCTTGCTGAGTAGGATTACTAATTCCATCATAATCTGTAGATATATGTAGCACTAAAGCTGGACCTGGCCATTTCATTATAGTTTCAAAACTTAACATCGGCTGACTTGCAGAAGATAAATCAACTGCTGGAGAAATAAGCCATGTATTTGATGGTACATTTTGACCATTACTGTAATTTGTTGCTTTAACAAAGTCATCTCCTCCAAAAGAATCAACAAACCAATTGGTAGTATCAATAATAATTTGGGTAGTCCAACCACCAGAATTCAAGCTTAAATCGTTAAAATCTTTGTCTAGATA
>JAYNHP010000058.1:0-9280 GCA_038108155.1 Flavobacteriales bacterium
AGAGGGTAGATTGCTATTGAAAGGTGGTGGAAAATTTGATGGAAAAAAAATCACTTTTCATGACCCATGTTATTTGGGGAGAGCGAACGATGTTTATGAAGCACCTAGAGAAGTTTTAGAAAAATTAGATGCAGAACTAGTAGAAATGAAAAGGTCTAAATCAAAAGGGCTTTGTTGTGGTGCTGGAGGGGCTCAGATGTTTAAAGACGCAGAAAAAGGAGATAAGGAAATAAATATTGAAAGAACTCAGGATGCTATTGATGTAAATGCAGATTATATCGCAACAGGCTGTCCATTTTGTAATACTATGATGACGGATGGAATCAAACATTTTGAAAAAGAAGAGAAAGTTAAAGTTTTAGATATTGCAGAGCTTATTTCAAATGCAGCTGATTTATGATTTTTCAGAACCTACACCCTCAATCCAAAATCTGGCTTTACATCTCTCCGGACAAAATAGAGTCTTTTACCCAAAATAATATTTCCTTGTTATTTAAAGATTTTGTTGAAGATTGGAAATCACATGGCCAAGCTGTTAATGGACAATTGAAATTTTTAAACGACAATTTATTAGCTGTCGGTGCAGATTATTTTCCTGATGGAATGTGCGGAAGGGCAGTAGATGCACAAGTAAGATTTATAAATCAAATAAATGAAAGGTTTAATTTAGATTTACTAAATAGAACAAATCTTGCTTTTGTAAAGCAAGATTCTATAGTGGTACATAACTATAATAATTTAGACGATTTAATAAAAAAAGGAACTGTAAATAAAAGCACTGTTTATTGCAATACATTTAGCACAAAAAACTCTGATGAAATTTACCTTCCTTTTGGAGAATCGCCTTTTTCAAAGACTTTTTTTTCTTGATAGCTTCTTTTAGAAATAACTTTAAAACCATCTAAATAAATATTTTCCCCATCATTTTCAATAGGAAGAGTTTTACCATCCGGTTTAGAATAGAATTGTATTTTTTCAATTTTATTTTCTTTCATGTGGAGTTTCATAGATTCACAAGAAATAAAATTTATTTCATTAATTAAAGAGTCTTTTTCATCGCTGCTATAATAAATAGCCTGTCCATTCTTAGTTACATCTAATATATTTAATTCATTATTTTTAAAGAGACCATTAATTTGATTTCCCTTTATTTGATCGTAATGAATACTATCTTTCCTTGTTATTATCATAGAATTATTAGAAACGAACATATTATAAATTTTTCCTTCAAATGCCTTGAATTCTATTTTTTCGCCTGTTACTTGGTTTTTATCCAACCAAATAATAGGGTCTTTAATACATTTTAAAGTAGAATCTGTCTTGTTGTAATAAATAGAGTCACAATCTCCATTAATTAAATTTCCGTCGATAACAACATTATTGTAACAAATAATTAGCTCATTTAAAGAGTCTTGGTATCTAATAAATTGATCTGCATAAATATTTACTGTATCCGAACTATCTAGTTGGGTAAATATGGAATTATCCCATACTTTAATAGAATCTGTTATCTCATTATAGACCCCGTAGTTTCCTTTAATTATTATTTTGGCACTATCGTCTTTAATCAATACACTTCCTTCAGCATAGGATTCTCCGGAATTTTTGTTGTAAAAAACGCTATCTGCTAATAATTCTTGATTTTTTGTTTTTAAAATAACTTCCCCTTTAAAGGATGCATTGTTATTTTGACTGTCAAACCAACCTTTGTTAGAATATATAGAGCTGTTATTTGTTATAATTTCAGTATTCCCTATAATATCTGACCTTTGGTTGTCAGTATGATAAATCAAAGTATCGCTAATTATTTTGTAATCTTCGTGGGTTAAAACAACGTTTTCTTTAAAAAATACACTTTGAATTTGGGTTTTAAAAGCCCCCTTTTGACTTTCTATTTTATAACCTTTTTCAAGGTCTTTTACCGTTGCTCCTTTTTGGTAATAAGCGATTTTTGTTTTCTTATCATAAATTAGCGATGGTGTATTTAATTTAATTTTATTGGATTTAACAGATACATTTCCATATATGTACGCTTTTTGAATATCTCCATAATAATGAATGCTATCCCCATAAATTTTTAAACTATCGTTTTCGTTTATTTCAACGTTTTTATACGCTATGAATGAATTGTTAGATCGTTCATAAATAGCACTGTCACACGTCATAATAGAAGATTCATGGTTAAATACAACATTATTCCATAGAATTAGTAATTTTCTATTATTGGAAGTTATTCCTTTGCTTTCTTTTGAAGAAAAGTTTATTATTTTTTCTTGACTATGTATATTAAAATTGGAGCTTATAAAGAAGGTAGCTATTATTGATAAAACAATTCTCATTTAATTTTAAACGATGGTTTCATTTCAATAGTATACTTTCTACCGAATAATAGTTTCTGTTCTATTTGGTCCAACAGAGACAATGCTTATAGGAACTTCAAGTTCTTTTTCAAGATATTCTATGTAACTAGTTAGCTCATTTGGAAAATCTTCTTCTTTTTTACATTTTGTGATATCTTGATTCCAACCTAAAATTTTCTTAAAAACAGGCTTTGTGTTTTCATTTAGCTCAAAAGGAAAATAATCTATTTGTTCTCCATGTTGAACATAATGGGTACAAACATAAATTTCTTTAAAAGAGTCTAAAACATCTGCTTTCATCATGGAAAGTTCAGTTACTCCGTTAATCATAATGGCATATTTTAGTGCTGGTAAATCTATCCATCCACATCTTCTTTCTCTGCCTGTAGTAGCGCCAAATTCATGACCTAATTTTCTTATTTCCTCCCCGACCTCATTATCTAATTCGGATGGAAAAGGACCACTTCCTACTCTGGTACAATAAGCCTTGAAAATACCAACAACTTTTTTTATTTTGTTTGGAGCGATTCCAAGACCAGTACATGTTCCAGCTGTGATTGTGTTACTAGAAGTAACAAATGGATAGGTTCCAAAATCAATATCAAGAAGACTACCTTGAGCACCCTCAGCTAGAATATTTTTACCATTTCTTGAAGCATTATTTAAGTAGTGTTCACTATCAATATGTTCAAACTTCTTTAAATAATCGATACTTTCTAAAAAATCATTTTCTATAGATTCAAGACCGTCTAACAGATTAGTGTTTTTCAGTAGATTGAAATGTTTTTCTTTAAGCTTTTGATACTTTTCATGAAAGTTAGGACTTTTAATATCACCAATCCTTAATCCATTTCTTCCAGTTTTATCCATGTAGGTAGGACCTATCCCTTTTAAAGTCGATCCAATTTTATGTTTTCCTTTAGAAATTTCAGAAGCTTGATCCAATAGTTTGTGGGTTGGTAGTATTAAATGTGCTTTTTTTGAGATTAATAATTTTGACTGAACATCCACATTTAATTCTTCAAGTTGTTTGATTTCCTTTAGAAGGATAACTGGGTCAATTACTACACCGTTGCCAATTACATTAACAACGTTATCTCTAAATATTCCAGATGGAATGGTGTGTAAAACATGTTTAATACCTTCAAATTCTAATGTGTGACCAGCATTGGGACCGCCTTGAAACCTTGCAATAATATCATATTGTGGAGTTAAAACATCCACGATTTTTCCTTTTCCTTCGTCTCCCCATTGTAGACCTAATAGTACATCAACTCCCATATTATTGTTTATTAATAAAATCTTTAAGATTTTCTATTTCATTTTCGACTCTAAAAATAGTATTTAATTTCGTTGTTATTAATAATGTTTCAATTACTGAGTTAATATTACACAGAAATGTATCGCCACCCATGTTTCTTGAACTGGTTAGTATTTTCAATAAGTTATTAAATCCAGAACTATTGATATATTCTAAGTCTTGTAGATTCAAAACAATGTTAGAACATTCTTCAGAAATATTTGAATTAATCTGTTCGAACATATTCTTACCATCCTCTTCAATAATTAATTTCCCTTTAACATCTACCCACAAATAATTGGAATCTTTTAGAATTTTAATGTCGAACATTTAAGATTTTTTTTTACCGTAAAAATACAATTTGTGGTCATTGATATCCACGTTATATATTTCTTCAATTGTTTTTCTAATATTCTGAATTCTAGGGTCACAAAACTCAATAACCTCACCGTTTTCTAATATTAGGTGGTCGTGTTGTTTGAACTGAAATGATTTTTCAAAATGAGAACTATTTTGACCGAATTGGTGTTTTTTAATTAAGTCGCAATCCATTAATAGTTCAATAGTATTGTACAAGGTTGCTCTACTAACACGATAGTTTTTATTCTTCATGTTTTTGTAAAGATCCTCAATATCAAAGTGGCCTTTAATTCCGTAAATCTCAGCAAGTATTGCAAATCTTTCCGGGGTTTTTCTGTGCCCTTTTTCGCTAAGATAATCAGAGAATACTTGTCTTACGTTTTCTTGTATATCGGATAAGTTTTCCAATAATTAATTTATTAATAAACAAAAATAGAATATTATTCTATTCTTACCACTTTTTCTATTCCGTTAATATTTCTTAATTTTTTGATAAGCTTTTCTAGATGAGATTTATCATAAACGTAAAGCATTATTTCCCCTTCAAATACCCCATCATTAGTATCAAAGTTAAGAGACTTCATATTTATTTTTTCATCTTCAGAAATTATAGTAGTTAGTTCTTTCACAACACCTACAATGTCTATACCCGTAAATTCAAGACCAGTAATAAATGCATCTCCTAGGTTAATTTTCCATTTAGCAGTCAGAATACGGTATGCATAATTGGACCTTAATTCTCTAGCATTTGGACAATTATTTCTATGAATTTTAATTCCGTCGTTGATAGTGATAAATCCAAATACAGAATCACCAGGTAACGGATTACAACAAGGAGCTAATTTATAATCTAAATTGGGATCTGCTCCATCTCCAATAAGAATGGAATCGTCTCCTTTTTTTACTTTTTTAACTAAAGATTCAAAGGTGTTTTTAATACTTTTTGTTATAGAAGAGCTTAAATAAAGCTCCCCACCTTTTTGATTTATTTTTTTAATTTTTCCTAAATCAATATTATTATTTGCTATTTGATAATAAAACTCTGTATGTTCTTCAAATTCGTAATATTTTAATATTATTTTTAAATTACTTTCAGAAAAATTAATTTTTAAGTTCTTTAACTTTCTACTTAAAATTTCTTTTCCGTTTGCTGCAATTTCTTTTCGTTCTTCTTTTAGGCATTGTTTGATTTTATACTTTGCTTTTGATGTAATTACAAAGTTCAACCAGCCTTCTTTAGGTATTTGATTTTTGGATGTTAGAATTTCAATTTGATCTCCACTTTTAAGAACATAACTTAAAGGAACTAATTTGCTGTTGACTTTTGCTCCTATACATTTTGCACCTACGTCAGAATGAACCGAAAAAGCAAAATCTAGAGCAGTAGATTTTAAAGGAAGAGGGAAAAGATCTCCCTTGGGAGTGAAAACATATATTTCGTCACTGTAAAGGTTGTTTTTAAACTCGTCTAGAAATTCAGTAGTATTTTTACTTCTGTTTTCCATTATTTCTCTAATTTCAGAAATCCATTTATCTAGTCTTGTGTCGTTTTCTGTTTTCTCTTTGTATTTCCAATGGGCAGCCAATCCTTTTTCTGCAACTACATCCATTCTTTTAGTTCTTATCTGAACCTCTACCCATTTGCCAGTTGGACTCATTACTGTGGTGTGTAAAGATTCATAGCCATTTTGCTTTGGATATGAAATCCAATCTCTCAATCTTTCAGGATTAGGAATATAAAAATCGGTAACAATACTGTAAACTTTCCAACAGTCTGCTTTTTCGTCTTTAGAATCTAAAATAATTCGTATTGCAAATACATCAAAAATTTCTTCAAAATCAACTCCTTTTTCTTGAGTTTTTCTATAAATAGATGGAATTCCTTTGGTCCTTGCTTTAAGTTGATATTTAAATCCTTGTTCATCTAATTCTTTTTTAATTGGAAGTGAAAATTTTTGAATAAATCTTTCTCTTACAGCTTTTGTTTTTTGGAGCTTTTTGGTGATAGAGGAGTATTCATTTGGATAGGTAAATTTAAAAGACAAATCTTCTAATTCAGTTTTAATTGAAAATAGACCTAGTCTATGGGCTAGTGGGGCATATAAATAAGATGTTTCTGATGCTATTTTGAGTTTTTTACTCTCTTTCATTGAGTCAAGAGTTCTCATATTATGTAATCTATCAGCCAATTTTATTAAAATTACTCTTACATCGTCGGGGATAGTGAGGAACATTTTTTTAAAATTCTCTGCTTGAGAAGAGCTTGTGAAATCAAATTCTCCAGATATTTTGGTCAAACCATCTATGATTGACTTTACTTTGTGTCCAAATATTTTTTCAATATCACTTAATGTAATGCTCGTGTCTTCTACAGTATCATGCATTAAAGCACAAACAATAGAAATCGTTCCAAGCCCAATTTCGTCTCCGCAAATTCTTGCAACGGCCAAAGGATGAAAAATATAAGGTTCTCCAGATTTCCTTCTATCATTTCTGTGAGCATTAACGGCAAGGTTGAAAGCCTTTCTTATAATTTTTGTTTCTTCTTTAGATCTTCTTGATTTTATAGAACGAAGGACACCTCGGTAGGCATTCAAAATCATTTTATTTTCTAAGGCCTCGTCCATTTGGGCCTATTTAGGGGGCAAAACTTTTGAAATTAATTCTCCAAAACCTATGTTAAAGTCTTTATTTTTTGCACGTCCGTTAAAGATGACAGAATCTCCATCTTGAATAAACTTTCTTTCACTTCCGTCAGGCATTTTTATGGGTTTTGTTCCTTTCCAGCTAATTTCTAGCATAGAACCATAAGAACCTTCTTTAGGGCCGGAAATTGTTCCAGAAGCTAATAAATCTCCACAATTTACATTACAACCATTTACTGTATGATGCGCCAATTGTTGGTTCATGTTCCAATACATGTGCTTGTAGTTGCTATTAGTAACCACTTTCTTAGCTCCATTTTCTGTTTGAATGGCAACCGTTAATTCTATATCTAAATGTTTGTCTCCACTATATTCTAAATATGGAAGAACTTTGGGTTTTTGGATTGGACCAGCTGTTCTAAAAGGTTCCAAAGCATCTAAAGTAACTATCCAGCAAGACATAGAACTAGCAAAGTTTTTAGCCAAAAAAGGACCTAATGGAATATATTCCCACTTTTGAATATCTCTAGCAGACCAATCGTTAAATAAGCACATTCCAAAAATAAATTCATCAGCTTCCTCTGTAGAAATGGTATTTCCTAGTGGTTTTCCTTGAAAAGTTATAAAACCCATTTCCAATTCAAAATCTAAAAGCTTAGAAGCTCCAAATATTGGATTTTCGTTGTCGTCAAACTTTTGTTGCCCTTTGGGTCTAATTATGTCTTGTCCAGATGGGATTATGGAAGAGGACCTGCCATGGTATGCAACCGGTATATGTTTCCAATTTGGAAGAAGTGCATTATCTGGGTCTCTAAACATGCTTCCAACATTAAATGCATGTTGCTCACTAGAGTAAAAGTCTGTGTAATCTCCAATTTTAATAGGCAAATGCATTTCAGATTCACTTTGTAAGTCTAATACTTTGGCAATAGCTTCTTTATTTTGAGATAGCTCTGAATTTTTTGCATTTAGTAATTCCGAAATTCTATTTCTAAGATCTCGAATTTCTAATTTTCCATGCCCCATCATTCTATTGAGGTATTCATTGGAAAAACAATGTTCACAAAAGGATAAAGAATCTAAGTAACCAAGTTTAAGCAACTGATATAAGTCTAGAATATACACGCCAATTGCTACTCCAACTCTTTTAGTTTTGTTTTTTGTTGAATATATTCCAAATGGAAGATTCTGGATAGGAAAATCACTTTCTTTAGATATTTCTAACCAAGATTTTAAGGATGGATCGTTTGCTTTTATATTTTTTACCATTTAAAAAGAGGTTTTGAGCTCATTAACTCGTTTACTTGGCTTTTTATTTTTAATAATTCAGATTCGTTTTGGTAATTATTTATACTTAAGTCTATCAAGTTAGTGATAATTTTAATTTCGTCTTCTGATACTCCTCTAGTTGTGATAGCAGCTGTACCAACTCTTATTCCACTAGTTACAAATGGAGATTGAGTGTCAAAAGGAACCATATTCTTATTTACAGTTATATCAGCCAAACCAAGTGAATTTTCTGCGTCTTTTCCAGTAACATTTTTATTTCTTAAATCAATTAATAAACAGTGGTTATCAGTGCCGTTAGATATTATTTTATAACCTTTATTAATTAATTCATGTCCCATTATTTTAGCATTTTTGACCACATTTTTAATATATGTTTTATATTCCTTTTGTTGGGCTTCTCTAAATGCAACTGCTTTTGCTGCAATTATATGTTCTAAAGGGCCTCCTTGAGTTCCTGGAAAAACAGCAGAGTCTATCAATGAAGATAATTTTTTAAGTTTTCCAGATTTGAATTTTAGCCCCCATGGATTTTCTATGTCTGTACCTATCATAATAACTCCTCCTCTTGGACCTCTTAGAGTTTTATGGGTAGTAGATGTTACAATATGACAATGGGGAAGAGGATTATTCAATATTCCACCAGCTATTAATCCAGAAGGGTGAGAAATATCTGCCAAAAGAATTGCATTAATTTCATCTGCAATAGATCGTAAGGTCTTGTAGTCCCAATCTCTTGAATAGGCTGATGCACCGCAAATAATCATTTTTGGCTTGACTTCTAAAGCTTGGTCTCTTACTTTGTTGTAGTCTATTGTTCCTGTTTCTTCTTCAACTCCATAAAAATTAGCATCGTATAATTTTCCAGAAAAATTAACTGGTGATCCGTGGGTTAAATGTCCACCGTGAGATAAGTCAAAACCTAGAATTTTATCTCCTGGATTTAGACATGCTAGAAATACGGCTGCATTTGCTTGTGATCCAGAGTGTGGTTGAACATTTGCCCAAGATGCACCAAAGAGTTCTTTAAGCCTTTCAATAGCTAATTCTTCGATTTCGTCCACCACTTTACAACCACCATAATATCTTTTATTAGGAAGTCCCTCAGCATACTTATTGGTTAGAATGGAACCGCTAGCATTCATTACTGATTCACTCGCATAATTCTCGGAGGCAATTAATTCGATTCCTTCGGTTTGTCTTACTAATTCTTGATGAATTAAAGATTCTATTTTGGGGTCTTTGAACATGTAATTTTATTTTTGAAACAAATTTATAATTATGCTGAAATTTTTGTTCTGTTGTTCGCAAAAAATACTAACAAAAAT
>JAYNHP010000059.1:0-9068 GCA_038108155.1 Flavobacteriales bacterium
CATTTTTTTTGTGTCATTTATTGTTCTATAGAATTAGCTTCAAAATAAGCAATTTCACTATCTAATGTTGTATAGTCTATCTGAATAGGGTTGCAACAGGTCTCACAATCTTCAATATAAGATTGGCCACCTACAGAAATATCCAACAACATAGATATTTTTTCCCAGCAATAAGGACAGTCAAAAAAAAATTCTTTCATAAATAATATTTTAATTTTCCATCCATCTTTCGTACCACATTTGGAACATTAAAAAGTACCACAGCTTGGAGTCATATTCTTTCCTTCCTGCATAAAAATCAACTTTTAATTTTGCAATAAACGCCCAATTAAAAACCCCTTGTTTTTCTACACGATCTTCGCTAAGATATTCTTCAACATGGTTTCTTAGTTCGTTTTTTAGCCATTTTGCAATAGGAATTGCAAACCCCATTTTAGGCCGGTCCAAAAGCTCCTTGGGAATGTATTCGTGGGTAATTTCTCTTAAAATTCGTTTTTTTACACCATTTTGGTATTTGTATTCATCTGGAAGTTGTGCCGCAAACTCTAGTATTCTGTGATCTAGCATTGGTTCACGACCTTCCAAGCTATTTGTCATTGTTGCTCGGTCTACCTTTTGCAATATATCATCTAGCATATAGGTTTGAAAGTCAATAGCCATCATATACGATAATGGAGATTTGAAATCCTTTAACATTTCTTTACTTTGAAACATGGTTGGCAAAGTTTTAAACTCAGATTTCATAATGTTTTTCATTTGCTCATCGTTGAACTGCTGACTTAGACTTAGCATTATTTCTTTTTCAGAAGGATCATTTAGTACTGTTTTTAGTTTTTCATACCTATTGTGAAAATTGTATTTGTTTTTAAGAACAGGAATTTTTTCCGATGAAATATTACTCATTGCACCAACCAAAACTTTACGAAAAGCATTTGGAATAGAGTTTAAAGTTTTCCCATAACGATGCATGTAATCGTATCTGTTATATCCGCCAAATATTTCATCACCTCCATCTGCACTTAAAGCAACTGTAACATCTTTTCTCGCTGCTTTTGAAACAAGAGTTGTGGGAATTGCACTAGAGTCAGCAAATGGTTCATCATAGAAAAAAGGCAAATCTTTAATCATTTCAATTGCTTCATCTTCAGTACAATTTATTTCTGTATGATCTGTTCCAAGATGTTTTGCAATATCTCGAGCATAAGGAGCTTCATTTAATCCAATATCAGGCACACCAATTGTAAAAGTTTTAAGTCTAGCTGTTGACTCTGCCTGAATTAAAGAACTCACCGTGGTGCTATCATAACCACCACTTAGAAAAACCCCAACAGGAACATCTGCTACCATTCTATAGTTAAATGCTGACTTAAGAAGTTCTTTAGTTTGAATTTTTGCCTCCGGGAACGAGAGTTTTAGTTTTGGTTGATTATAAAAGTCATAAACGTTCCAATATTGGGTTTCTTGCTGAGACTTGTTCTCTAAATCTATTTTTAAATAATGCCCAGGTTTGACTTTCGCACAATTTTTAAAAATGCAATGTGGTGTAGGCACATTGCCATACTGCATGTATGCTGCAACCGCATTTAGGTCTAGTTTTTTCTCAAATTCAGGGTGTTCGTGAAAAGACTTTAGCTCTGATGAAAATAATATTAAATCATTTTTTTGGTAATAAAATAGTGGCTTTACACCGGCCCTATCTCTAATAAAAACTACTTCTTGTTTTTTTTCATCAAATAAAGCAATAGCAAACATTCCAATGAATCTTTCAACTGCTTTTATGCCCCATTCTGAATATGCATGAAGAATCATTTCAGTATCCGACTCACCATTGAAATGATGACCTAACCCTAATAACTCATTTTTAATTTCTTGGTAATTATAAATTTCTCCATTATAAGTAATGTGGAGATGGCTTAAGGTCATAGGTTGTTTCCCAGTTTGGCTTAAGTCAATTATCGATAGCCTCTTGTGGCCAAAACCAATTGTCGCATTTCTAGACTTGAATAGCGAAACTCCTTCACCATCGGGTCCACGATGATTAAGTGGCTCAATCATGGATTTAACATCTGACTTCTTTGATTTTTTATGGAAATCTATAACACCTGCAATTCCACACATGGCTTAGCATTCGATTAATAAATTATTTTTGAAAAAATATTTATGGTTGAGGCCCAGAATTACTATCGTTTAATTGATTTATTTCAATTTCACTAACCAAACCGTCTTCTAAATTTTTTCCGTTGCAGTCAATAGTATAATCGTAGGTTTCCAATGGAATTTTATTTTCATCAAAACACGATCCATCCTTACACAATATTTTAGTTGCTATATTGTCGCAATATCCATTACCATAGTCAATTAAAGCAATTGTTTTACAATCTTTTAAATATTTGACTTTACCAGAGACAATACAATTACAATCGTCAGAAATTACAATAGGTTCGTATACAAACTTGTGCACTCCGGATAGTTTATCACAATTATATTTTTGGTCTAATTTTTTATCTAATTTACCGCAGCAGCTGAGTAGACTAAAAATGACCAAAGAAAAAATAGATTCTCTCATAATTCAAAGTTAACTAAATAAACTAATATAACCCCGGCTGAATATTGAAAATCAATACTTTATAATTTTAACAACATTTGTAACATCTCCGTAAACTACTTTAACTAAATAAACCCCTTTAGAAAAAGATGCGATATTGATTTTACTTTTATTAGAGCTAGCAACTAAGACTCCAGTTAAATCAAAAATTTCAGTAGTTATATTACCATTAAAATTTGTAATGGAAATATTTAATAAATCTTTTGCAGGGTTAGGAGAAACAACGAGTTCACTTCTGCTATCATTTACAAATCCTGTATTAGAAGATGCCCCATAAACATTATCGAAATAAATGATATTATCCTGAGATCTCCCTCCCAAATCAAAATCGGGGAATATTACAATTTGATCTTTTGTTATAGGGAAAACCCCTATTCTTGAAGAAAAGTCAAAAGTAATTTTCTCCCATTGATTAATTAAAGTATTTGCTATTTTAATCTCTGGCTGAGCAGCATTTGTAGCATCGACAAATTTAATTCCTACGTCACTTATTACAGACTTCCATACCATAATAGATACAGTACAATTGCTGTTATTAAATGAAAAAGAGCCTATATCTGATCCATGCATTGACTCACACCCTGCCCATGGTTGACCAGACTGTAAAGCAGTAAATTTAGCCACAGTTGCCGAAGTGTTAATACCTGACGGATCCGGATTTGCTACTATTTCTAGAGCTGGGTTGGTGTCATTCTCAAAAGTTGTCCATGTCCAATTTAGTCCATTTCCACCCAATTCAAAATCAATAGGAACATTTTGTGCAAAAGGAAAAATAGTTAATAAGAGTAGTAATAGGGTATATATTGTTTTCATATTTAAAGCAAGTTAAAGGAATTTAAATTAAATTTTTTTATCATATGTTAATTAAAATATAATAGTTTAAATACAATTTTTCAAATAGATTTTTTAAGAAATATCCAAAGAATAATGTAAATCCAAAAGGCTGCAGGGGTAAAAAAAACAAAAGAAATTCTCCATAAAATACTTGGAATTCCACTCCAAATACCCAACCCTTCACAAACGCCACCAATATAGCCTTGGTATCTAAATAAATTATTATTCATCTATTACATTATTTAAATCCCTAACATCCATAATTAATTTTCCATTGTCTAATGACTTAAAATTAGTGGCAAAATTTTTATTCCAAATAATATCATCAACAACATATGATTTTCTAGCTCTTGTCCTTTCAGAATAAATTTCATCGAATCCATTAACAAATATCAAAAATTCAGGGTGCTGTTTGATGATCTCTTCTTTTGTCTTTTCCCAGAATGGACTTTCTTCATCTATTTTATGAACAAGAGTCCAGGTGAGAGCCATGATATCGATTTTAGGCAATGTAATAGGTAGTTCGTAATAAGTTCTTATCATGCCCCCTTCTTTATTTTCTTTATTAAACATGGTGATGATTTTAGCTTCTACATCTTGCAAAACAACATCTCTTAAATTGGTTAATTTAAATTTAAAACTGTAGCCATCTTCATACTTTGAAAAAACAAAATTATCTGCAAATTTTAGCTTTGATCTTGGCCTAGAAAAGCGACCATAAAGAAGTCCAGTAGCTAGTGAAAAAGACATAAACCCTACAAAGGCCTCAATAGCAGAAACAATTTGAGTAGGAATTCCAACAGGAGCCAAGGTCCCGTAACCAACAGTGGTAAATGTTTGGATAGAGAAAAAAAATACTTGAAAGAAAATTGGGCCATTTTCAGGACTAACTCCTGCAATATTTTCACTTCCAAAATATAGGTAAACCAAAGTGAAAAGCAGGTTAAAAATAATATACCCTACAAATAAGATTGTAAAAAACCAAGTCCAAGAAATTTCCACTAAATACTTAAAAATATCTCTTATTCCCTTAGTTGACCCTTTTTTAATGACATTGTAAGATCCGTCAGAGTTAATCATTCTCCTTACTTTTTCATCTATTTTAGTTCCTATACCAGGATCTTTAATTTCGTTGGCCATCTGTGAATCTTTGCATTTAAAATTAATCAATTTTTGTTAAGGCTTAATAAGACAAATAGAGAGAATAAATTCACGCATCTATTTTTTTTATCAGAAAGTAACTATCACTATTTAAATGCTTTATTTTATATTTGAAATAACCTAGATGTTAAATAAATTATTTGTTGTAATACTATTTTTAGTAAGTAATTTTCTTTCTATTGCACAATTGCATCAAATTACTTTTCAAGTCGATATGACTAATGAGGTAATCTCGCCTAATGGAGTTCATATTGCAGGAGATTTTCAATCTATTGCTGGATTGGGTGGAAATTGGTCTCCCTCTAGTACTGAAATCATGGATAATGACGGTGATGGAATATACTCTATTACCGTTCTAATTCCTGAAAACACTTATGAATACAAATTTATAAACGGAAATGCCTGGGGAATGGACGAAAACCCACCAGGCGAATGCTCTGTGGGCCCTACAAATAATCGTTCGTTAATAGTAAATGGATCTGACCTCACACTGCCAGCAGTTCCATTTAATGGGTGTCTCCCAATTGTTAATTTTTCTGTCAATTTACAAGATCAAATTATTTCTCCAGATGGTATTTACATAATGGGAGATTTTCAGGAAGCAGCAGGATTTTCTCAAAATTGGGATCCCGGAATTATCCAACTTCTAGATTTAAACGCAGACAAGACTTACGAGCTAAGTATTAATATTCCAGAAGGAAGCTATGAGTATTTATTTTTGAATGGAACAGATTCTTTAAATGCAGAGTTACTACCAAACACGTGTTATGCCTCTAAAAACCGCGAAATAAATGTTGTTAATGGAACTAATTCGCCAGTTACTCACTGTTTTAATACATGTGAAGAATGCGATCCTTATTTAACTACTAATTTTGATACACACTGGTGGAATAACACAATTTTTTATGAGCTTTTTGTGAGAAGTTTTTATGACAGCGACGGTGATGGGATTGGAGATTTTCAAGGGATAATAGAAAAATTAGATTATTTGAACGATGGCGATCCAACAACTTCAAATGATTTGGGCATTACAGGAATTTGGTTGATGCCTATAACTGAGTCTCCTTCTTACCACGGATATAATACAACAGATTATTATACAATAGAACCTGATTATGGAAGTATGGAGGATTTTGAAGAGTTTTTAGAAGAAGCCCATTCAAGAGGAATTAAGGTAATAATCGATCTAGTTTTAAACCACACTTCTAGCCAACACCCTTGGTTTCAACAGTCTTCTAATAGTCAAAACAACTTTAGAGATTGGTATATATGGCACGACAATAACCCCGCTAATACTGGGCCATGGGGTCAAAATGTTTGGCATTACAATCAAGGAAATTATTATTATGGACTTTTTTGGAGCGGCATGCCAGACCTAAATTTTGAACACCAAGAAGTAAAGCAAGAAATGAAAAATGTTGCCAACTTTTGGTTGAATAAGGGGGTAGACGGATTTAGACTAGATGCTATTAAATACCTTATTGAAAATGGCTCTAATCTAGAGAATACTCCTGCTACTTTTTCTTTAATTGAAGAATTTAATTACGAGTTCAAAAACACTTCTTCAGAATCATTTACTATGGGAGAAGTATGGTCAAACACTAATTCCATCCTTCCTTATGTTCAAGAAGGTCGATTAGATGCTTGTTTTGACTTTGATTTAGCTAGTGATATTTTAAATTCTGTAAACTCAGGTTCTTCAGTTGGAATAAAACAACAAATTGAAACTATTCAAGAGTCTTATCCAGCCTTACAGTATGGCACCTTCTTGACCAATCATGACATGGACAGAGTATACAATAAATTAGGCTACAACAATGAAAAAATGAAGTTAGCTGCAAGTATTTATTTAACATTGCCAGGAATTCCATTTATTTATTACGGGGAAGAAATAGGGATGATTGGCACAGGAGCTCACGAAAATATAAGAAGACCAATGCAGTGGTCAAACTCTGTAAATGCTGGATTTAGCAACTCTACACCATGGAGAAGTGTAGCAAGTAATTATATAACAAACAATGTAGAGACAACACTTTCTGACACAAATTCTTTAATCAATCATTATAAAAAACTAATTCAAATTCGCAACAAATACGCAGCATTAAGAAAAGGAAATGTTTTAATGCTTGATAACAACAGCGAAGAAATTTTAAGTTTTGCAAGAACTTTCCGAAACAAAACTATTTTAATCAATTGTAATTTATCCAACAACTTGACTTATCCTTTTCTAAGCCTTTTAAAGTCTCCATTACCAGAAGGAAATTATTATTTGTTTGACTTATTTAACAACAACGAATTGGGAACTATTTCAATTAATTCTCAAGGAGGCTTCGAAAATTTAAATTTATTCTCTAATGGATTAGGCCCTATGGAATCTAGTATTGTCTTAATATCTCCTGACTCTAGTTCTCATTCTCCAACAGATAACAATGTTATTATTTCTCCCAATCCCACAGCATCTAGTTTTTCTATTTTTTTAGAAGGTGAGCCATTTCAAGAGGCATTAGTAACTATATTTTCCCCAGAAGGAAAAATGATTTACGAGTCAATTATGCAAGAAGAACTATTAACAATAAATTCTGAAAACTGGAGAAAAGGAGTCTATATTGTAGTATTTTCAAATCAAGAAGTAGAGATTGCAAAAAAAGTAGTTATATATTAATTGAGCCTGGTGAGAGATAAAAAAGGAATAAGAATCAACAAATTTTTAAGTGAAGCAGGCTTTTGTTCAAGAAGAGAGGCAGACAAATTAATTGACAAAAACAGGGTCAAAATAAACGGAAAAGTCCCGTTAATAGGCACTAAAGTATTGCCCGGAGACAGAGTAACTGTAGATAAAAAAGTAATAAACGTAGGAAAGGAAAAATTTGTTTATTTAGCTTTTAACAAGCCCAAAGGAATAGTTTGTACAACCGATGTAAAAAGGGAAAAGAACAATATTATTGATTATCTAAATTATCCAAAAAGAATATTTCCAATAGGAAGGCTAGACAAACCAAGCCAGGGCTTGATTTTTTTAACTTCTGATGGAGATATTGTCAATAAAATATTGAGAGCGAGCAACCACCACGAAAAAGAATATTTGGTTACAGTGGATAAGCCTATAACAAAAGAATTTGTTCAAAAAATGAGTTCTGGAATACCAATATTGGGAACAATCACCAAAAAATGCGAAGTTGAAAAAATAGCAAATAAAAAATTTAAAATTGTTCTTACCCAAGGCCTTAATAGACAAATAAGAAGAATGTGTGAATATTTGAATTATGAGGTAAAACAACTTAAGCGAGTCCGCATTATGAATATAAACTTAGACGTAAGAGAAGGGGAGTGGCGCTACTTTACCGCAAAAGAACTAAAAGAGATGCGTCAAATTTTAAAAAATTCTTCCAAAACAGGAGTTTGAACAAATCTTTTGGCGGTCTTAATTTTTAAAAATAGTAGATGTTTTAACCGAATTTTGACTTGTTAAGACCAATATATATGCACCGTTTTCATAACTAGATAAATCTATAAAGTATTTTCTATCCCCCTTTATAAATATCCCATCGTGAATAGTAGCTATTTTTTTGCCAAGCATATCAAAAAGTTCCAATGCTCCATTGAATCCTTTGCTATTGTTAATTTCTATACAAGTAAGACCACTAGACGGATTTGGAAAAACACGCCCAAAATCTACATTTAGACCAGCAATGTCTACAAAATTCAGAATACTAAATTGGAAATGTCCTGAGGGAGCGGTTAATGGCCTTACTTGACTTTTTCCAGAATTTGAAACAGCAGATATGTAATATTCAATAGTACTTCCCAGAGTTTGTGCAGGTATATCAGCAGCCCACTGATTTGAAGAGACGTTGGTCATATTTAAAGTTAAAAAAGTAGAATCTATAGAGCTTTTGTAATGTAATGTTGCAGCACTAATTCCTGAAGCATGCATTATTAGCGCTTCAACATAATGTGGATTAATATTGTCTGTAGTATTGCCTAACTCTTGGTGAGATATTAATAGCGGATCACTGGTCCCGATTGCCTTGGTTATGCAGTGAATTGCGCCACCAGAGCCAATAATATTGGCACCTGAATTATCACAATCTATGCCTATAACTTCATACCCAGGCATGGCCTCTCTCAAAATTCTAAGACCTGTGGTGTCGTATTGAGTTCTGTAGGTTGGAACCAAAACTTTTTTATTTACAATTAAATTATTTGCATAAGTTCTGTAGGAAGGACCACTCCAGCTGCCATTAGGGTAACTTCCAGAACTTGAGGGAACCATAGGAATTCTAATAATTTTATATGGAGTACCAAAAACTGAATTATAATTATCTTGAATATACTGAATGTTCATTTCAATTTGTGGGCCGTCAGAAACATTCAATGGAAACTCCCCAACTAGTAAAGTTTCTTCATTTAATAGCTTCATGTGCATGTCAATGTGGTGAATATCGTCAAAGGGCAAGACAGTCATTTT
>JAYNHP010000060.1:0-9048 GCA_038108155.1 Flavobacteriales bacterium
AATAAAAACTAGAAATAAGTTTTTTTGTGACATCCTCTAAATTTATAAAATAAATTTTTAAAAAAGCATACTTTAAAGTGAAGTGTGCTAGAGATTAATTTGTATTTTAATCAGCTTAAAGAAATTATAATTACTAGTGATTTAGCTTTGAGGATATAAATCCAAATTGACAAAGAGATATTTTCATTATTTAAGCTATGTAAATTGTCAATCAATATAATTGTTTACAGAATTGCATTATAATAAATATTATAGAGAGCCATTACTCAAAAAAGGACAGTTAATCCTATTAAATTAGCTTGGAAAAAAGTTCGAGTTTAAAAGAATCTAATTAGAAAGGATACTTCGTAAATTTTTCAACTCTTCATTTGCTTTTTGTTTATTATAAAATCTATTGGATAATTTAGTTCCTGTTTTTTTATTTTTCAAAGTGTAAAATGTAGTGTCGCTATTACTTCCTTTCACTACTATCCAATAGTTTGGATTATTTTCTATACTAAATCTTGATGCTTTTTTCTTGGTGGATTTGACTCTTAAATCATTATTCTCGTCCGAATCTAAATTGGGATTTTCAATCGGAATAATAGAATCGCTTGCTAATGTTGTATCATTGATTGACATTTCTTCAAGAGAATCTACGTCAAAAGACTGCTTTTTTTCTACTGGTTTGTTATTAATTAGATAAAATGCAGCAGCTCCTGAAATTAAAATCAAACCGATGAATAAAAAAATATTTTTTTTATTGCTTTTGGGTTCGATTTCTTTTGAAGGTTGTTTTTTTTCCTCACTCATAATATCAAATATCAGTTAAAAAACTAAAAGTATTTAATCTATTAGCTTCTTGTTTTCAACGTGACGTTGTGTATCTCGTTTTGTTTTTTTATTAAAATTGTCAATTAGTGCTTTTTCCAAATCAATTCCTGTCTGATTTGCCAAGCATATTACAACAAAAAGCACATCCGCTAACTCATCTGCTAAATCTAAATTTTCATCCGATTTTTTTTCACTTTGATCGCCGAACTTTCTAGAAATAATTCTTGCAACTTCTCCTACCTCTTCAGTTAAAATAGCCATATTGGTTAATTCACTGAAATATCTAACACCATAAGTTTTTATCCAATTATCTACCATTTTCTGGGCCTTATTTATTGTGATTTCTTTCATTTTATTCTTTTTTCTTACTGTCTATTGTTATAGTTACTGGACCAGTATTGACTAACGAAACCTCCATGTTAGCTCCAAACTCTCCAGTTGAAATTTTTCTTTTTAAAACAGTTTCAAATTGATTTATTGTTTGATCATACATTTGCTTTGCTTTTTTTGAATCTGCTGCTTTAATATAAGAAGGACGATTTCCTTTTTTTACAGATGCATGTAAAGTAAATTGACTAATTAATAAGATTTCTCCATTCACATCTAAGAGTGAAAAATTCATTCTATTTTCAGAGTCGTCAAAAATTCTCATCATAATTATTTTTTTAACCATCCAAGAAATATCTTCCATACTATCTGAGGATTCGTATCCAGCTAAGACCACCAAACCATTCTTAATTTCCCCCACTACCTGGTTATTGACTTTAACAGATGCATTTTTAACTTTTTGAACGACTACTCTCACAAATAATTATTTTTTCTGTAATTAGAATCCTTTTCTTCATGATACATAGCTAAGTAACTTTGATGTCTTGTTATAGAAAAATTCTTTTTATTTATCTGATTTAAAACCTCACAACCTGGCTCATTTATATGCTTGCAGTTATGAAATTTACAATCTTGTAACAACTGCAACATTTCAGGGAAAAATCTAGATAACTCAGATTTGTCAAAATCTACCAATCCAAAACCTTTAATTCCTGGTGTATCTATAATTTGTGTTTTATCATTAAAATCAAACATTTCAGCAAAAGTAGTGGTATGTTTCCCTGTGTTGTGGGTTGCAGAAATTTCTCCAGTTTTTAAATGTAAATCTGGAATTATCTTATTTATAAGGGTAGATTTTCCTGCGCCACTATTACCAGAAACAAGTACTGTTTTATTTTGAATCTTTTCTATAAATGAATCCATTGACAAATTTTCCAGAACAGACATTCTCATGGTTTCGTATCCAGCTTTATTATAAGAATTTTCAAATATTTCTAGTTTTTCAATTGCTTTTTTATCGTAAATCTCCACTTTATTAAAAACTATTAAAAGTGGAATATTATAAGCCTGAGCAGTTACAGTAAATCTATCAATAAATCCAGGGGATGTTAAAGGGTTTACAACCGTTACTAGCAAAACTGCCAAATCTAAATTAGAGGCAATAATATGTGCCTCTTTTGAAAGATTAACTGATTTTCTAATGATGTAATTTTTTCTAGGATTTATATTTTTAATTACTGCTTCATTATTTTCATTAACTAATAAATCTACCTCGTCCCCAACTGAAATAGGATTGGTGGTTTTAATAGATTGATTTCTGAACTTGCCTTGGATTCTAGCTTTTATAAAAATACCTGTATCTAGTTTTACATCGTACCAACTTCCAGTAGACCTATATACTTTACCTTTTTGCATTGCATAAATTTACAATAGAATGAATTCCAATTCATAAAATTTAGATATTTCTGTTGTTAAGCGTTATTTTAGCATCATAATTTCATAAAATGAGCATAGAAGTACAAAAATTAAGTAAATACTACCAAGAACAATTGGCTCTTGACGAAGTTAGTTTTAAAGTTAATTCTGGTGAAATAGTTGGATTTTTAGGTCCTAACGGAGCTGGCAAATCTACTACTATGAAAATTATTTCTTGTTTTATCAAGCCTTCTTCTGGAAATGTTCTTGTAGACGGAGTCTCTATTCATGAAGATGAAATAGGAGTTAAAACCAGAATAGGCTATTTGCCTGAAAATATTCCTCTATACGAGGACATGTACGTAAGAGAATCTATTGCTTTTATAGCTCAAATTCACAAAGTAGATAATGTAACAAATTCTGTAGAAGAGGTAATAGAAAAAGTTGGTTTATCTAAAGAAGCACATAAAAAAATAGGACAGCTTTCAAAAGGGTACCAACAAAGAGTAGGGATTGCTCAGGCGATAGTACACAATCCTGAAGTTTTAATATTAGATGAACCTACTAGTGGTTTAGATCCTAACCAGTTGGAAGATATTAGAAATTTAATTAAAGAATTAGGGAGAGATAAAACCGTAATGCTATCTACCCATATTATGCAAGAAGTGGAGTCTATTTGCGACCGTATTGTGGTGATTAACAATGGAAAAATTGTCGCAGATAGAAATCTTGAAAATACTGAAACTCCAACAAATAATTCAAAAGAGCAATTGGTTTTAGTAGAATTTGAAAATAAAATAGATGTCAAAGATTTAAAGAAATATTTTCCTAAAACAAAAATTGAAAAAAAGGATAAAAAATGGCTATTTCAGTACAGTGGCAAGAAAGATTTAAGAAAATTAATTTCTAAATATGCCCAAGACAACGAAATACTAATTTTAGAAATAAAACAACATACAGATACTCTTGAAGATTTATTTAAAAAATTAACTAAATAGCTTTTTTTAAAAATAGATTTTTTTACTTTTGTTGCACTAATAAGTGGAATGATTTGAATGCTTGCAACCACCAAAAAAAGCTAAAATGAACATAAGGTTCAATCTTCCTAAAAATTTATTAAAATTATGGCATATTTATTTACTTCTGAATCTGTTTCTGAAGGACACCCTGACAAAGTAGCTGATCAAATATCTGACGCTCTCATTGATAATTTCTTAGCTTTTGATTCCTCCTCCAAGGTTGCTTGCGAGACACTAGTTACTACTGGGCAAGTTGTTTTAGCTGGAGAAGTAAAATCTAAAGCATACTTAGATGTTCAAAAAATAGCTAGAGAAGTAATTAATAAAATTGGTTATACCAAGAGCGAGTATATGTTTGATGGTAATTCTTGTGGAGTTTTTTCTGCTATTCACGAACAATCGCCAGACATTAATCAGGGAGTTGAAAGAAGCAAAGAGGAGGACCAAGGTGCCGGAGATCAAGGAATGATGTTTGGCTATGCGACCAACGAGACAGAAAACTATATGCCACTCCCATTAGAAATTTCCCATTTACTTTTAAAAGAACTGGCTGCTTTAAGAAAAGAAGGCAAAGAGATGACTTACTTGAGGCCAGATTCTAAGTCTCAGGTAACCATTGAATACGACGATCAAAACAATCCCATAAAAATAGATGCTATTGTTGTTTCTACCCAACATGATGATTTTGACTCTGAGGCTAACATGCTTAAGAAAATAAAAGAAGATGTTATAAATATTTTAGTTCCTAGAGTTAAAAACTTGCTACCCTCCAATATTCAAAATCTTTTTAATGAAAATATAAATTACCATGTAAATCCAACTGGAATTTTTGTAATCGGTGGACCTCATGGAGATACTGGACTTACTGGAAGAAAAATAATTGTCGATACTTATGGTGGAAAAGGCGCACATGGAGGTGGAGCATTTTCAGGAAAAGACCCAAGTAAAGTAGACCGATCTGCAGCCTATGCAACTAGACATATTGCAAAAAATTTGGTTGCTGCCGGAATTGCAGAAGAAGTTCTGGTACAAGTTGCTTATGCAATAGGTGTTGCTGAACCAGTTGGTCTTTATGTAAATACATATGGAACAAGTAAAGTAAATTTAAACGATGGTCAAATTGCTGAAAAATTAAATGAAATTTTTGATATGCGTCCATACGCCATTGAACAAAGATTTAACTTAAGAAGCCCTATTTATTCTGAAACTGCAGCCTATGGACATATGGGTAGAAACCCTGAAAAAATTAAAAAAGAATTCACTGCTGCTGATGGGAGTAAAATCAATGTTGAGGTTGAACTTTTTCCTTGGGAAAAATTAGACTATGTAGAAAAAATTAAATCTAGTTTTGCTCACTAGAAATTATTTTATTTCTTTTTGAAAACAATTCTTATTGGAACTCCATTAAAATTGAAAACCTTTCTTAGTTGGTTCTCTAAATATCTTTTATAAGGATCTTTTACATACTGTGGCAAATTACAAAAGAATGCAAATACTGGAGAATGTGTAGGAAGCTGTGTGATATATTTGATTTTAACATATTTTCCTTTTAAGGCTGGAGGTGGGTTTTTCTCAATTGCTGCTAGCATTACTTCATTTAGCTTAGAGGTTGGAATTTTTTGCTTTCTGTTGTCAAATACTTCCATTGCTGATTCGAGTGCTTTATGAATTCTTTGTTTATTTAATGCCGAAATAAATAATATTGGTATATCTGTAAAGGGAGCTATTTTAGACAAAATATTTTCCTCATACTCTTTTAGAGTAGAGGTATCTTTTTCTATGGAATCCCATTTATTAATTAGCAATACTACTCCCTTTTTGTTTTTTTCAATAACAGAGAAAATACTCAGATCTTGTTTTTGAACCCCCTCATTAGCATCTATCATAAATAAACAAACATCAGAATCTTCAATTGCTCTAATTGCCCGCATAACTGAATAAAACTCAATATCTTCATGAACTTTACTTTTTTTACGAATTCCTGCAGTATCTACTAATGTAAGGTCAAAACCAAAAGCATTAAAATGAGTATCAACAGCATCTCTAGTAGTTCCAGAAATATCAGTTACAATATTTCTATCTTCACCTAAAAGTGCGTTGGTCAAGGAAGATTTACCAACATTGGGTTTACCAACAATAGCAATTCTAGGAATTTCATTTTTTGGAGCCTCTACATCGCTGTATAATTGTTCTGCTAAATGGTCTAGCATATCTCCTGTTCCAGAACCATTAATAGCACTAATTCCAAAAACATGTTCCAACCCAAATTGATAAAATTCAAAAGTACTATTGATTCTTTCATTGTTGTCTACTTTATTAACAACTACGATAATTGGTTTATTAGAACTTCTTAAAATTTTAGCAACCGACTCGTCTAAATCGGTAATTCCCGTTTCTACATCGACTACAAAAATAATAACAGTTGCCTCCTCAATGGCAATTTTTACTTGTCTTCTAATTTCTCCTTCAAAAATATCATCGGATCCGGAAACATATCCTCCAGTATCAATTAGCGAAAACTGTTTCCCATTCCACTCAGATTTTCCATAGTGGCGATCTCTAGTAACACCACTAACTTCCTTAACAATCGCTTTTCTTCCACCTATTAATTTGTTGAATAAAGTTGATTTTCCAACATTTGGTCTTCCTACTATGGCTACTATATTGCTCAATACCCGTATTTTTTTAGTTTTCCTTCTTTGTCTCTCCAATCTTTGTCCACTTTCACATAGAGCTCCAAATATACCTTTTTAGAGA
Organism: Flavobacteriales bacterium; assembly: GCA_038108155.1. GTDB lineage: Bacteria > Bacteroidota > Bacteroidia > Flavobacteriales_D > Parvicellaceae > MED-G20. The sequence goes on from JAYNHP010000060.1 coordinate 6,333, forward strand.
TGAAAGCCTCTATATCTAGCCTAGCATCTGTCCCAAGCTTTTTTATTTTCTTTCCTTGATGTCCAATTACGATAGATTTCTGACTAGCTCTAGAGACCATAACATTGGCTCTTATTCTAACAATTTTTTCTTCGTCTTTATATTCCTCCACCACTACTTCACAGGAATAAGGAACTTCTTTTTGATAAATTAAAAGAATTTTTTCACGTATAATTTCCGATCCCAACAAACGCAAGCAATTAATAGTCCACTGGACATTGACAAAATCTGGGGGATTTTTTGGCAACCATTCTAAAAGTTACGGCAGTATAAACAGACTTCTCATATTATGTAGAGCGGAAATAGGTAGAATTTCTGCTTTAGGTAATTTTAATTTCCATTCATTAACTAATTTTTCAAGAGATTTTTGTTCTGAATTATCAATTTTATTTAAAAGTAGCAAAATTGGAACACTGAGTTTGTTTATCTGTGTAAGTCTCTCTTCCATTTTATTAGGATCTTCGTAAATATCTGTTACCATAAGAATAACATCTGCATCTTTAAGTGCTTCCGAAACAAATTTCATCATGTTTTCGTGAAGTCTGTAATGTGGGTCTATTATCCCAGGTGTATCAGAAAAAACTATCTGATAGTCCTCTTCATTAACCATGCCCATTATTCGGTGACGAGTTGTTTGCATCTTAGAAGTAATTATAGATAACTTTTCCCCTACTAATTGGTTCATTAACGTTGACTTTCCAACATTTGGACTTCCTATTATATTAACAAAACCAGATTTATGTGACATTTTACAGATATTAATTTGCAATAATAGAAACAAAAATTAACTTTGCAATGCGGGGTGGAGCAGTTGGTAGCTCGTTGGGCTCATAACCCAAAGGTCGTAAGTTCGAGTCTTACCCCCGCAACTAAAAAAAACGGTTACTCTTATTAAAGCGTAGCCGTTTTTAATTTATACCTTCCAACAAGTATTTGATGCAACTCGTCTACAAAATCAGCAGAAATATTTAATAATCTATCAAATGAATAAAAAATGAAAAAAAAAGTATTATTGACAGGTATATCTGGGTATATTGCTAATCACTGTGCGGTAGAGTTGTTGAAAAATGGATATTCTGTTAGAGGTTCTCTTCGGAATATTTCAAAATCAGATAAAATTGTAAATGCCATTAAAAAGGAAGTAGATCCAAAGGATAATTTAGAGTTTTGCGAATTGAATCTGTTAAACGATGAAGGTTGGAACGATGCAGCAAAGGGATGTGATTTTGTAATGCATGTAGCTTCCCCATTCATCAATATAGAACCAAAAGATGAAAACGAATATATTAGGCCTGCTGTTGATGGCACAATGAGAGCTTTAAAAGCAGCAAAAAGTGCTGGTGTTAAAAGAGTAGTTTTAACTTCCTCTATGGTTTCAATGTTAGGCAATGCTGATAAATCAATCGATGTAAATTCTAGAACTTGGACCAATATAAAAGGAAAAAATGTATCTGCGTATTCAAAAAGCAAAACCTTAGCTGAACAAGCTGCATGGAATTTTATTAAAGATCAAAGAGACAATACCAAAATGGAATTCGCTGTTGTAAATCCTGGACCTGTTTTTGGACCCAGCTTATCAGGAAATTTATCAGGCGCTTCAATGAGTATGTTTACTCAAATGATGCAAGGAAAAATGCCTATGGTTCCTCAAGCATCTATCAACATGTCTGATGTAAGAGACATAGCAAAAATACATGTTCTAGCTCTGGAAAATAAAGAAGCTAGTGGGAAAAGATTTATAGTCACAACTGAAAAACCTTACGCTTTTCAAGATGTAGCGAAAATTCTTAAATCAAATGGTTATGATAAGGTAAGTACTAAATTGGCTCCTAACTTTTTACTTAAAATATTGGGTCATATCAATAGAGAAGCTAAATCTATGAAATCTTTTATTGGTAATACACATAATGGTGATATTTCCTCAACTATGAAAACATTTGATTGGAAACCCATAGCCTTTGAAAAAACTGTTTTAGATACAGCAAAATCAATTGAAACCTATCTAAATTAGGTATTTAAATACTATTATTAATTATTTATAAAGGCGCTTTATTTAAAAAAAGCTTTATAATTTTTTATCTATAACCTGGATAATTTTTCATTACTATCAGAGCTGAGACTGGATCTTTATTTTCAACTCCCATGATGAAACAGTCTGAGAATCCTGATTCTTTAATAATAGTATTCATTTGTTTGACATCGGATAATGACTTGTATCTTCCAATCATATAAAGGTCATAACCTAATCTCTTGTCTTTTACAATATGAAAATCATCGCCATAATTTGCATTTATAAAATCCAATGTTTCTTCGTTCATTTTATATCTAAAAGCACCTACTTGAACAGTTAAATAATGACCGATTTTTCTAGATTCTGATTTGGACATTGACTCAATGTTTTCATCGCTTAAAGCTCTTAAAGAATTCATTATTTTTTGATAGCTTCCTGTGGCAATTAAAGAATTTATAGTTTTCTTGTTTTCATCAGCTAATTCTTCTAGCTTTTCATTTGGTTTTACTTCAGCAACTATTTTCTTTTTCATCCCATCTTGAATAATATCGATTTCCATGAAATCAAATTTTGTTCCCTCAGGCATGTTTTCTAGCTTGTAGGAATATTCTCCTGAGCTTGGAATATAATCAAAAGCAAATCCATCGACTGTTTTTTCTGCTGTTG
>JAYNHP010000061.1:0-9017 GCA_038108155.1 Flavobacteriales bacterium
GGAGTTAAGTTTCTCATGAAAAAAAATAAAATCGATGTTATCATGGGAACTGGTAAAATCCAACCGGGGAAACAGATTGAGGTAACCAATAACGAAGGAGAAAAAACAAATTACAGTGCAAAACATATTGTTATAGCAACCGGTGCTAGATCTAGACAAATTCCAAACTTAGAACAGGACAAGAAACAAATAATTGGATATAGAGATGCAATGGTGCTTCCTAAAATGCCTAAAAAAATGGTAATAGTTGGCTCTGGAGCTATTGGTGTAGAATTTGCATATTTCTACAACGCTATGGGTGTTGACGTAACTATTGTAGAATACTTACCAAATATAGTTCCTGTAGAAGATATTGACGTTTCTAAACAATTAGAAAAAACTTTTAAGAAAAAAGGCATTGGTATTATGACCAACTCATCGGTCGAAAATGTTGAAAAATCTGCAAAAGGTTGTAAAGTAAATGTCAAAACTTCTAAGGGCGAAGAAGTAATAGAATGTGACATTGTATTATCAGCCGTGGGTATTCAACCAAATATTGAAAATATAGGCTTGGAAGAAACTGGAATTGTTGTGGACAATGGTAAAATAGTAGTAAACGAATTTTATGAAACTAATATGCCTGGTTACTATGCAATTGGAGATGTTGTAAAAGGACAATCCCTTGCTCATGTTGCTTCTGCAGAAGGTATTACATGTGTGGAGAAAATTGCTGGCCACCATCCAGAACCAATTGATTATAACAATATTCCAGGTTGTACTTACTGCAGTCCGGAAATTGCATCTGTTGGAATGACAGAAAAAGTTGCAAAAGAAGCAGGCCATGAATTAAAAATTGGCAAATTTCCGTTCTCAGCATCTGGAAAAGCTAGTGCTGCTGGTCACAATGATGGATTTGTCAAACTAATTTTTGATGCTAAATATGGTGAATTACTTGGGGCTCATATGATTGGTGCCAATGTTACTGAAATGATTGCCGAAATTGTAGCTTTAAGGAAATTAGAAACAACCGGACACGAACTAATTAAAACTGTTCATCCTCATCCAACTATGAGTGAAGCAGTAATGGAAGCTGCCGCTGCTGCATATGATGAGGTAATCCACATGTAAATTTACTGTTTTAGTATATTGAGTATTTCTTCGTTAGACTTCCCAAAAACATTGTCTAAATAAACTTTTGAGTTCTCACTTAACGGGTGTTTAGGATAAAGTTCTATCAGTTCTTCAAAAGCCAACCTTGCATTGTTTTTGTCCATTAATATATTATCTAGTATTCTAGCTCTATTGTGTAGGTAAATTGGAGCATTTTCACTCTCTGGAAACTTTCTTTGTGCTTTTAAAAAATAATCTACTGCATCTTTATATTTTTGAGCTGCTTCAGAACCAGTTGCAGCACATTGTAATAAAAACTCATTTTCTTCAGGTGTAAAATTTTTGTGGTATCTGACGTAAAGATTTAAGGATTGATTTTTAATAGTAATTCCCAACTCATAAATAGTACCAAGGTCTTTTGGATTAGATTTTATTAGTTGATCGTTAATCTCTCTAAGTTTTTCTAAGTCCTGATAATAAGTAGGTATAGGTTCATTATTATTAGTACAGGAAAAGCAAAAAAACGTTATTAATATATATATTAGTTTCTTCATTTTTTAAAAAATTTCATTTTGTAATTAACCTCTACTTTGCCCTTAGATATTTCTTCTAATTTACGTTTCATTAATCTCTTTTTTAAAGGGTTTAAATGATCCGTGAAAAGAATTCCTTCAATATGGTCGTATTCATGCTGAATAATTCTAGCAGCTATTCCACTATAAGATTCTTCAAAAAAATTCCAATTTTCATCATAATAACTAATTTTTATAACTGCTTTTCTTTCAACGTCTTCTCTTATTCCAGGAATACTCAAGCAGCCTTCAGAAAATGGCCAAGGTGATCCAGTTTCATTTTCAATTATAGGATTTACAAATACTTTTTTAAAGCCTTTTAATTCTTTTAATTTTTCATCCTGTTCTTCACCTTCTTCAGGTTCTGCAAACGGAGATGCATCCACAGTGAAAATTCTTTTTGAAATGCCTATTTGAGGACCAGCAAGACCTACTCCACTAGCAGCATACATGGTTTCAAACATATCGGAGACTAAATCTTTAAGAGATTCGCCCTCTTCAAATTCATCGCATTCTTTTCTTAGAATTGGAGATCCATAAGATAGTATTGGTAAAATCATTGGGCAAATATAAAATGATTTAGCATTAACTTGAAAATTGATTAAAATTCTAAGTCCAAATTAAATTTTTCTTTAAAAATGTGAAGATCTGGATTTTTTTCTGCCATTTGAAAAAACCTTTCCTTACTTGTTAGTTGAGTAAGCTTTGGATTGTCAGATTTTGTAAGCTCTAAAACCAATTGAATATGGCCATTTTTAAGTTCAGCTCTTAAAAAATCTAAAAGTAACTGTTTTTGAGTCTGAAATTCCATCTTCTGAACTTCGCTATCCAAAATAAATTTTATCAAAAAATTATCTAATAGTTCAGGAGTTTGTTTGGTGAGAGTAGTAAATAAACCAATTTTTCCTTCTTTATTTTTAATTTCTGCAAATTTATTCCATTTTTCTTCTAATAGCTTTTGAGAAAATTTGGAAGATTCTAATACTTCCACTCCTCCATCTTCATTTTTATCAATTGATTCTTGATTAATTTGTTGTCTTATCCCAGTGATAGATGCTGCAACAGATCTCTTTTTTATACTTAAAGAAGTTTTGGGTCTGATTATTTCAGATTTCGCGGGTATATAGGTCTTTGGAGGAAGCTGGTTTTCTTTAGGTTCTTTAACTTCCTTAAAAGGTTTATTTTCAACATCTTTTGAAGAAGGAATTAAATTTAAATCTTTAAAATCTGGACCAATTATAGGAGCGTCTAAGAAATTAAGCTTTTTTTTTTCTGCCCCATAGGAACAGAGCTTCATTATTAAAATCTCTACAAGAAGACGCTGGTTTTGACTGGTCTTGTAAAAGGAATCTGCTTCATTTGTAAGGGATAATAAATCGGTTAAGTATTGATTATCAAAAAGTTCTCCTTGAGTTTTAAATTTTTCAATAGTGTCTTTAGTGTATTCTAAAATTTTCAAAGTTCTTTCATCCTTTGAAATCATTAAATTTCTAAAATGAGAAGCTAATCCGTTAATAAATAGACGACCATCGAAACCTTTAGAAATTATCTCACTGAACAATAATAAACTTTCGTGAATTAAGTTTTGATGAATATAATCAGCAAATTTAAAATAGTAATCATGGTCAAGAATATTGAGATTTTTAACTACTTCTTTATAAGTAATGTTGCTGTTGGTAAAATTTACCATTAAATCAAAACATGAAAGAGCGTCTCTTAGGGCGCCGTCGGCTTTTTCAGCAATTACGTGTAAAGCTTCAGGTTCTGATTTCACACCTTCTTTATTAGCAATATTTTCTAAGTGTGCTACCATGTCGGGTATGGATATTCTGTGAAAGTCATAGACCTGACATCTTGAAAGAATGGTTGGAATAATTTTATGTTTCTCTGTTGTTGCTAAAATAAAAATAGCATGTGGAGGTGGTTCCTCCAAAGTTTTTAGAAATGCATTAAATGCACTTTGGGACAACATATGCACCTCATCTATCACATATACTTTATAATTTCCCTTTTGTGGTGGTATTCTAACCTGATCGTTAAGATTTCTTATATCGTCTACTTGATTATTTGAAGCAGCATCCAATTCGTAGATGTTGTAGGTGAAGTCGGTTAGATTAGGATCGTATTTTAAATTAATAGATTTTGCAAATAATCTAGCTGTAGATGTTTTTCCAACACCCCTAGGACCGCAAAATAAATAGGCTTGTGCCAACTGGTTAGAATCAATTGCTTGCTGTAGAGTAGTTGCAATATTTTCTTGACCAATAATTGTATCCCAACTCTTGGGTCTATATTTTAAAGCCGATACGGTGTAGTTAGAATTGGACATCGTTTAACAAATATAAAATAAGCTTCATAGTAATAAGGATTTTAAGACAAAATATTTCTAAACAAATTTATAGTTGGTTTTATTAGTTAAATAATTTTATTTTTCAGGGAATCTTATATCTTTGCAATCCAAATTTTAAATAACTAACATGAATCATTACGAAACTGTTTTCATTTTAACTCCCGTTTTGTCTGAAAAACAGACAAAGGAAGCAGTAGATAAATTCAAAAAGTTATTGAAAAATAGCAGTGCTAAAATCAATAACGACGAATCTTGGGGACTAAAAAAATTAGCTTACCCTATTCAGAAAAAATCTACTGGATTTTATTTCCTCATCGAATTTCAAGCTGAAGGAGATGTTGTTCAAAAATTAGAAGTTGAATTCAAAAGAGACGAGAGAGTGATGCGATTTTTAACAACAAAGATGAATAAAGATCATTTCGAATACGCAGAAAAAAGAAGAGCAAAGCTCTCTAAGACTGCTTAAATTATTAATTTTTTAAAACACTAGCTATGGCTGATAATTCAGAAATTAGATATCTCAATCAAATTGACATTGAGATTAAAAAAGAAAAATATTGTAGATTTAAGAAATCTGGTATTAAGTTTATTGACTATAAAGACCCTGATTTTTTAATGAAATTCATTAACGAGCAAGGAAAATTATTACCAAGAAGAATTACTGGAACTTCTGCAAAATACCAGAAGAGAGTTTCTCAAGCAGTAAAAAGAGCAAGACATCTTGCAATACTGCCTTATTTAGCTGACCAATTAAAATAATTATCATGGAAGTTTTATTAAAAAAAGATATAGATAGATTAGGTAGTAAAGATGAGCTTGTAGAAGTAAAAAATGGTTATGGTAGAAACTTTTTAATACCAAAAGGATTTGCAATTTTAGCTACTGACTCTGTAAAAAAAATGCATTCGGAAACTCTTAAACAAAGAGCTCACAAAGACAACCAACTTAAGGAAGAGGCTATCAAAATTTATGAGAAGATGTCCAAGAAAACTTTTGAAGTTCCTGCAAAAGTTGGTGAAAATGGAAAAATATTTGGATCTATCACTAATATTCAATTGGCTGATTCTTTAGAAAAAGCTGGATTTAAAGTAGAAAGAAAAAATATTACTCTTCCATCTGGGAATATTAAATCTGTTGGTAAATTTGAAGCAGATATTATTCTTCACAAAGAAGTAAAAGGAAAAATTTCCTTTGAAATTGTTGAGGGATAATTCTTTCCAAAATAATTAATTTAAAGACTCTATTTATAGGGTCTTTTTTTTATCTATTTTTAAAATGCTTCTCCTATAAAGAAATAGAAACCACTTCCTTCTCTTGTTAAAGCATAGTCTACTCTTGTATAAATATCCTTTTCTGGAAATAGCAAGAAACGAAGACCTGCACCTCCTGTTGGTAACAAGTTTTTAAATTGGAAATTATTGTCAGAATTGAAAACTTCACCAGCAGCAAAAAACAAACTTGCTCCCCAACGCTTTGAAAATGAAAAAGGAAGCATTCTGTATTCAATCTGTCCTGCCAATAAGTGTTTGTCTCTATATCTTCCTAGGTAATATCCTCTCATTAAACTCTCTCCACCCATTAAAGAAAGTAAATTAAATGGAGGGTTGCCTTGAGTAAATTGTCCTTGAAGTTGAAATGCAAGAACGTTATTTTTTCTTATTGGAATGTAAAATCTATTATCAAAAAGAATGCTAGTCAGATCGTAATCACTACCGATTTCGCCACTATAATTCAAAAATGCCAACTCGCTAAAAATTCCATTTCTAGGATTCAACACGTTATGTATATTATTGTAAATAATTCCCCAGCCCAAACCAATATTTGTAGAGCCATTTCCTCCTATTGGCTTTATAAAATTATTCAATGATTTCTTGTAAGAAACATTGTTCATAATTTGAAGATCAAATTCAATTCCAGTATAAAAATTTGGAAATACTTCTCTTAAAAATCTCTCCTTGAAGTAAGTAAAATTCCCATCGATTCTTGCAATATGATCAGGTGGTGATTCTGCTCCAATTCCATAATAAAGTAACGGAAAGGATTGATATCTAGCTCTTCCAAGAAAAAACCACTTATTTTCATCTGAATATAGAGCATGGTCCAACCAAATACCATATTGATTTTCCATTGTATAAAAAGTAAAAGCTTTTATTTCACTAAGTCTATTTTTTAAATCTCTATTTGCTGAGTATATATATAAGCTTGACAAACCTATTTCCCAACTTGTTTCGGGTGAAAAAGCAAGTGTAGGATAATTCATGAATTTTGGCGCACTTAAATCATTGGTATCGTTGATTATTTTATTGATGTATTTAAATATAAAATTTGAACTCGAATTCCCCTCTTGACAATTCCCTTGGAAATAGGTTGCTGATAACAAAAAATAAAGGATAAATTTCTTCACTACTTAAAATGCTTTTTCAAATCTCTAACAATTTGACACAAAATTTGTATAATTAGAATTAAATTATTAAAAAGATTAATGGAATCACTACCTTTTTGAAATTAATACGTTATTACAATAAAACTATCTATGAAAAATTCATTTATTTTAAGAATTTTACTTTCAATAACTATTACAACTTTTGTAATAGCATGTAATAAAGAAAAGGAAATTGGTTGTACTGATCCTATAGCAGTCAATTATGATCCTGACGCTACTTCTATTCCTGGATCAGATGTTGGTCACTGTATTTACGACTCTTCTTGTATGACTTTAATCCAAAATGTAGATATTAATGATTATTTAATGGATTCCTATTCTATTGATACAGCATTTATTTACGGCGATTTTTTAAAAATTAATGTTAGTTATGGTGGTGGATGTGAAGACCATATTTTCAATTTAGTACATGAGTTTTTGTTTTGTGGTACTCCTCCAGTTTATGTTCCACTTTACTTAACACATAACAGTAATAATGATAATTGTGAAGCAATATTGGTTCAGGAACTTTGTTTTGACATATCCAATTTGTACGACTTATGTGCGGATACATCAGAACTATTTATTTCTTTAAACGACCCTGAGAACAATACTTTTATCCATTTTTAATAAAAACTTTTATGAAGAAATTAATCTACATTTTTATTATACTAATATTATTTAATAATTGTAATGAAAATTCAGTAAAAAACCCAACCTCATTAAAATCAAACTATTTAGATTATTCTAAAAGAGACGATATACTTAGTGGAGGAGTAAAAATGGTTCCTATCAAAACTAGTGCTGGAAAATTTAATGTATGGACTAAAAGAATTGGGAACAACCCTACAATGAAAGTATTATTACTTCATGGAGGTCCCGGCGCAACCCATGAATACTTAGAAGCGTTTGACTCTTATTTTCCTAATGCAGAAATAGAATATTACTACTATGACCAGCTAGAGTCTTATTATAGTGATCAACCAAACGACAGTACGTTATGGACAGTAGAACGGTATGTAGATGAAGTAGAACAAGTTAGAACAGCTTTAGGTCTTAATAAAGACAATTTTTATTTATATGGTTCTTCTTGGGGAGGGATATTATGTATGGAATATGCATTAAAATATCAGAACAATTTAAAAGGGCTCATTATATCTAATATGATGGCATCCATTCCAGAATATGTAGATTATGCCAACAATGTTCTTGGCCCTCAGTTAGATTCAGCAGTTTTAGCAGAAATAAGAGAAATGGAATCAAATGAAGATTATTCAAACCCTAGATATAACGAACTAATAGTTAGTAATTATTATCCTGAGCACGTTTTAAGAATGCCATTGGAAGATTGGCCAGACCCTGTTAACAGAGCATTTGCCAATATGAGCCAAGGATTATACGTTACTATGCAAGGACCTAGTGAATTTGGTGTAGTAGGCAATGCTAAACTTAAAAATTGGGATATTAAGGCTCAACTAAAAAATATTTCTGTTCCAACTTTATCCATCGGAGGAAAATACGACACTATGGATCCTGAGCATATGAAATGGATTGCTTCTGAAGTTCAAAATGGAAGATTTTTATATTGTGCAAAAGGTTCTCACCTATGCATGTATGATGATCAAAAAACTTTTTTTGATGGGATAATAAAATTTATTAAGGATGTTGATGATGAAAAATTTTAAAATTAAAATTTCTTTATCCTATGCTTTATTTTTATTGATTATAATTTCATCTTGTAAAAAACACAATGAGCAAGAGAATGACTCCTACGAAAGTTACCGGTATGAATTATGGAAAAACTTAATAGATAATAACTATAATTTTGACTTTATTGGAAGAGAAAAAGATTATGGTACTTACCCATTATATGCTGGTCTTGAATTTGACAATGATCATGAAGGTTCTGGTGGTTTTGAATCTGAAGACGTACTAGCCAATATTGATGAAATACTTACAACCATAGCAAGTCCAGATATTGTACTACTCAGCATTGGTGGAAACGATTTATTGGATGGTGGTAATCCACCTTCTGAACCAATTGCAAATATTGTTGAACTTGTTGGAAAATTACAAACCCATAATTCTAATATTACTATATTTTTAGAGAGAATAGCCCCAGCTAACAATGAAACTATGACTTCTTCTTTAACCAACAAATTAAATGATTTCAATTCTCAAATTGTTACTATTGCAAATAGTTTAACTTCCAATACATCCAAAGTTATTGCCCTAGATATGAACACCAATTTTAATGAATCTTATTTGGCAGATGATGTACATTACAATGAGCTTGGCGCTAAATTTATTGCAGATATTTATTTTAATGGAATTCAATCAGAATTCGCTTCTTCTATTTCAATAAAAATTTTGCCTCTTGGTGATTCTAGAGTTGAAGGAAATAGGCCTTAATGGTAAATTATCTAAAAAGATAAAGTTTACCATTAAATGATTTTTCTTTAATTAAAAGTTGGAAATAGTATTGACCTGTTGGAACATCTAGTCCAGAATAATTTTTACCATTCCACTCTGGAGTTCCTCTACCGTAGGAAGAATATACTAACTGCCCCCATCTATTAAATAT
>JAYNHP010000062.1:0-9003 GCA_038108155.1 Flavobacteriales bacterium
ATAATGACCTGGTGGAAACAATTTTATTTTCTGACAATAGCCTTCCAAAGCTTTCAGTTCTGACGCTACAAAAAAATTACCTTCTTTATCCCATCCCATATAGAGGGGAATTATTCCCACATGGTCTCTAGCTATTAAGTAGACATCTTTTTTTTCATCGTAAAGAGCAAATGAAAATATTCCATTCAAATCTTCTAAAAAGTCACTTCCTTTTTCATTGTAAAGAGCTAAAATCACTTCACAATCAGAGTTGGTTAAAAACTCATAACTGCTCTTTAAGTTTGACTTAATTTCCTGATGGTTATAGATTTCACCATTAGCGGCAAGAATCAAATTTTTATCTTTTGAGTATAGTGGTTGTTTTCCAGATTTAGGATCTACAATAGAAAGTCTTTCGTGGGCTAAAATGGCATTTTTAGAGGAATATATTCCAGACCAATCTGGTCCTCTGTGCCTTATTTTTCCAGACATTTCTAGTACCTGGTTTCTTAATTTCTCTGATTGACATGTGCCAAAAACAGCTACAATTCCGCACATAATCTAGTTGTATAACTCTCCATGCTGAGAGGCATCTAGTCCTCTTTCTTCTTGGTCTTCTCGGACCCTTAGTGGAATTACTATGTCTACTAATTTGAATAATAAATAACTCATTAACAGGGTAAATACAACAGTAATAATTATGGTAATAATATGGTACATAAAAGTGGTTGTTTCCCCATGTATTAGGCCAACTTCATTGGCAAATACTGCAGTTAAAATCATACCAACTATTCCACCAATTCCATGGGTTGCAAATACATCTAATGTATCGTCAACTTTACTTTTCTTATTGATTTTCACAGCTAGGTTACTTATTATAGCAGCTATAAATCCAATAAATATACTCTGGCCTAGGGTAACAAAACCAGCAGCGGGTGTAATAGCAACCAAACCAACTATTGCGCCAATACATGCACCAATAGAACTCATTTTTCTATTAGAAAAGCGATCGTAAAAAATCCACGTTATCATACTTGTTGCAGAAGCTAGACTAGTATTTGCAAAAGCAACAACAGCATCGTAGTTGGCACCTAATGCCGATCCAGCGTTAAATCCAAACCAACCAAACCATAGCATACCAGTACCTAAAATTACAAATGGGATATTAGCGGGTTTTTCAATTATTTTCTTTCTTTGGCCAAGAAAAATTGCTCCAATAAAAGCAGCCAGTCCAGCAGACATATGAACTACAGTACCACCAGCAAAATCAAGTACTCCCCAGCTTCGAAATAATCCTTCTGGATGCCAAGTCATATGCGCTAGTGGAGAGTAGATAAAAATAGTGAATAACAACATAAACAAAATGTAGCTTCTGAACCTTATTCTTTCAGCAAAACTTCCCGAAATAATGGCTGGAGTAATAATTGCAAATTTTAATTGAAATAAGGCAAATAATAAAAATGGAATAGTAGATCCAAAATTAATATTGGGGTTTAAGGTTACATTTTTAAAGTTCATGAAAGTAAATGGATTTCCAATAATACCGTATAAACTGTCTCCAAAAGCCAAGCTAAAGCCAATAAATACCCATACTACACTTACTACACCAAGGGCAACAAAACTTTGAAACATGGTAGAAATTATACTTTTAATATTCACCATTCCACCATAAAAGAAAGCCAATCCAGGTGTCATTAACAATACTAGAGCGCAAGAAACAATCATCCAAGCAGTATCTCCACTATCTATTTGCAGAGTAGAATCAGAAATGTATTCATAGCTATTGTTTCCAATTAATATTACTAAAACAATTAACCCTAGAACTAAAAAATTTAATTTTCTACCAAATTCTTTAAACATATTATTTTACAATTTTATATCCGTTAGTTTTTAAATAATTTACAAAATCAGAATAATTTTCATTATTTATTTCTCCCTTCGATTCGAAATAGGAGTCAAAAATTTTAGATGTATAATCTTTTCTTTCAAAATCTGCTACTTCATAGTGGCAGTCTTTGGTTTGTCTGTACATGTTAAGGGTTCTACTTTTAGGCATAATAATTTATTTATCACTAAAATAGTGTAAAATTAACACTAAGCAAGCTTTGATTAAAAAATTATTTAAACAATTTTATATAGATTGTTAATAATGAGGTGAATAGAGGGAATATTTAGAAAAAAAATATCCGTAACTTATCTACTAGAAAGCTACGGATATTAGATGCAGAGAGGAAGGGATTCGAACCCTCGTAACACTTTTGGTGTTAACACGCTTTCCAAGCGTGCGCCTTAAGCCACTCGGCCACCTCTCTATTAATTTTGCACAAATATATAGTTCTTAGGAGATTTGTGTAAAATTTTATGATAATTATTTTGAAGATTCTTTTTTAATTCTTTCATTTGCAGACCTTTTGTTTCGGGGTGTAGCGTAGCCCGGTTATCGCGCCTCGTTTGGGACGAGGAGGTCGCAAGTTCGAATCTTGCCACCCCGACCGAAATAAATTAGCTCATTCTAGGATGGGCTTTTTTTTTGCTTTGTGGGATTTTAATAATCTATTTTGATAACTTCTATTTTCCATATCTTTTTATTAATTTAAGTGCCTAATCTTATTTTAACGATGAAAAATCTACTATTTCTATTTTTATTGTTTTTTTCTTATATGGCCAAAGGGCAAAAAATTTTCTCTGTTAAGTACGAAAGTAGGGCAGATGTAAAAGTCTTTGTGGTAGACTATGAAAGTAGAGCAGATTTGTTGGTCTATAAAGTAAAATACCAAAGCATGGCAGATAAAAATGAAGGCAAATGGTTTTTTGTAGATTATGAATCTTTAGCAGATAAAAAAATATTTTTTGTAGACTATGAGTCTAGAGCAGATCTTAAAATATTCTTTGTGGACTATGAGTCTAGAGCAGGATGGAGAGAAAATTCTAAGAAGCATTTACTTTATTAATGGCTAAAAAAAATATTCCCAAATTGGGACTTTCCCAAGAAGAGTTATTTCATGAAATGAATAACTCTATGCACTCAGACATTGATTGGAAATCTGGTAAAACATTTGGTGCAGTTTATTATCCAGGAGAAGAATATTCCAAAGTTATTTCCAAAGCATATGTAAGATTCATGCATGAAAATGCATTTGACCCACAGCTATTTAGTAGTATTCTTACTATGGAAAATGAAGTAGTAGAACAAACGGCGTCTTTGTTCTCTCACGAAAAAGATAGTTTATTTGGTAATGTAACTAGTGGAGGTACAGAAAGCATATTCTTGTCTATCTTATCTGCAAGAAACTGGGCCAAAAATAATAAGGGAATAGATAAACCAGAAGTTATTCTTTCTTCCAGTGCCCATCCTGCATTTTTAAAAGCAATGCATTTTTTAAATGTGAAACCAGTAGTAATTCCTACTAAAAAAGACTTTTCATTTGACTTAGAATCTTTTGAAAAAGCAATAAACGCTAATACTATTTTATTAATTGGTTCTGCCCCCAATTATCCAACGGGAATGATGGATCCAATAGAATCTCTTTCCAAATTGGCTGTAGATAATGAATTACTATTGCATGTAGATGCTTGTATAGGTGGTTTTTTATTGGCTTATCTTAAAAAAATAGGTAAGGATATTCCATTATTTGACTTTAAACTAAGTGGAGTAACTTCTCTTTCTGTGGATTTGCATAAGTATGCATATGCACCAAAAGGATCTTCTGTTTTACTGTATAGAAAAGAAGAAATTAGAAAAGAACAATTTAGTGTTTATCCAAATTGGGAAGGTGGTATTTACGGTTCTACTACTTTTTTGGGGACCAAACCTGGGGGAATTGTAGCCTCTACCTGGATGGCTCTTAACCATATTGGCGAAGATGGTTATGTGAAGCTTACCCATAAAACAATGGATGCTACCAAAGTTATAAGCGATTATATTCAAAAGAGCAAAGACTTAAGTTTAATAGGAACTCCTATTATGAGTTTATTGGCTTTTAATAGTGAAAAGCACGATATATACCATATTGCAGATCTATTAAGTGAAAAAGGCTGGTATATAGGAAGGCTTCAAAACCCACCTGGAATACATTTGGTAGTTTCCCAAATTCATGCAGATGGAGCAGCTAAGGAATTGGTAGAGGATATGGAGGAGATTATAGAAAAATTAAATAATTCTACAATTAAAAACAAGTTGTCTAAAGTTGGGGATAATTTTTCTGTAAATGCTGTGAAGTCGCTAGGCTACAAGAGCCTAAAAAAAGCAGTGGTAGCTTCTACTGGTAGTAAGAATTCCAAAAAAAGGTTGATTTATGATTTAAAGAGCAGTCTAGATTTAGATCAAAGCAACGATTTGTTTAAGTCTATCTTAAACCGTTTCTACCAATAATTTTTTAAAGAGCATAATGCTTTCTATGTGGGAAGTATGGGGAAACTGATCTACTAAAGAGAATTTTTGTAATTCGTAGCCCATTTCGTGGAGCGTTGTTAAGTCTCTTGCTTGAGTACCGGGGTTGCAGCTCACATAAACTATCACTTTTGCATTTAGTCTAATTACTTTTCTTAAGGTTTTAGGTGCTATTCCAGCTCTTGGTGGGTCAATGACGATAGAATGTATTTTATTTTGGTATTCGGGATTGTTTAAGAGGAACTTACCTACGTCTGCACAAATAAAAGTAAGTTCGGACAAATTGTTTTTTTGACTGTTTTCTAAAACATTTTTTTTGGCATTTTCAATCGAGGAAGCAACAATATCTACACCTACTACTTTATTATTGGTATGTTTTGCAATGAGTTGTCCAATGGTGCCAGTACCACAAAACAAATCCATTATTATTTGATCTTTAGGTATTTCAGCTTCTAGTAGATAGTCTATTACTTTTTGATATAATTTTTCTGCACATAAGGGATTGGTTTGAAAAAAGCTTTGCATACTAATTTCAAAATTCAGTCCATTGATGGTTTCTTTTATGGTAGAATTTCCCGTAATAAGTTTACTAGAGCCTTTGTCTAGTTTTTCTCTGTCAGCTACATCGTCGTTGGTAGTATGGATCAGTCCTGCCAAACGTTCTCCAAGAATTTCTTTAAGATAGTTTCCAAAGGCAGGAGTATCAAATTTGTTTAAGTATTTGGAAGAAGTTACTATGTTGAATAAAAGCTGGTTGTTGGAAAAGCTTTTTCTAACTACCAAATGCCTGAAAAAACCTTCTTTTTTTGGTGGGTGCCAAGCAGGTAATCCCGTTCGGTATAGATGGTTTCTTATAAGAGAAAGTTTAGTATCTAGTTCTTGGTCAAAAAGGCCAGAATCTGCATCTAGGTTTTCCACCATCCACCAGGTGCCTTTTCTTTTAAAGCCAAGGTTAAATACATCGTCTTCTACCACTTGTTTTTCTAGGTTGTAGCCAATGGAAGAAAAAGAATATTCCATTTTATTTCTGTAATGGTAATTGGATGGAGAAGAAATCCACTGATCGAAGAGAGAATCTATGTCTTTAATTTTTCCAATTTTAGTAAAAACTTCTTTGGTTACTTGAAGCTTCATCTTTTTTTGTTCTTCTATTGGAAGATTTATGTAAGGCGCTCCAGAAATAGGTTGGTATTTGGTAGATTTTTCTAGTGGAGAATGTTGGATTATTTCGGTAATAGTCCCTTCGGCATAGTTGGGTTTTTTCTTGGTGATTTTTACGTTTGCTATTTGGCCTTTTATACCATGTTGTACAAAAACAATGTAGTCTTTTTCTTCTATATTTAGTTTGGCAATTCCTTTTCCTACAAATGCATAATCTACAATTTCAAGTTTTATAATTTCTCCTTTTTTTATCATTTAATTAAAATTATATTTGAATAAATAACTTAAATTTTGAATATGACTTCTAAGATAAACTTCCATAAATTTTTCACAATATTAACAACTTTGGCCATAACTTATTCTTTGAATGTAATCTATTCTCAAGATTTAAGTAGTTATGTAAGATTGTCTGGGGAGATTACCAATCCAAATAGCGATAAGATTACTATTAGAGGCAATGGATATATAAAAGTAATCGATGTAAATACCAATGGTACTTTTGACGATACATTGGTTATAAAAGAAGGAAACTTTACTTTCTATGATACTAAGGAAAGTACTGCCATGTATTTGGCTCCGGGATACCGTCTTGATATTTCTTTGGATGGAAAAGAGTTTGACGAGACTTTAAAATATAGTGGAATAGGAGAGAAGCCAAATAATTTTAATGCCAGTTATTTTCTATTCAATGAAAAGAACGCAATAGACTCTGAAACTTATAAAAAGATGGAGAATCAAGAGTATTTCGATTATCAATTAAAAACGCATGCTTCTTTAATGAAATTGCTCAACGAGTCTGAGATAGAAAACGAGAAATTTCTAGAGAGTCAAGCAGACAAGTTTCGTTTTCAGATGCTAAATAATCTAATTAACAAGTTGGGAGAAGATTATTTTGCTGGAAAAACCAAGGCTATTATTACCCAGTATTTAGATACAGAAACAAATAAAATAGATTTTAAAGATTCTGTAATGTTTGCTTCTAATAATGATTATAGATATTTCTTAAGTTCTTATTTTGTGGCTGGCCTCACTAGTGGAGACTTAAAGACCTTGGAGCTTTATAATGAAGAGTTATTGGAGATGCAAAAAAAATCTATTGTAACTACTTTAAAAAGAGGCATTTCTTTTTACAATATGGATAAGCTAGATCTATATTACCAAACTTATGTAAAGTTAGCTGCTAATGATAAGGGCATAAATAGAATCAAGGAAAAATACGATAGAATAAAAACTCTTAAAAAGGGAAGTCCTTCTCCTACTTTTAACTATCCAGATACTAGTGGAAAGAATATCTCCTTAGAATCTTTAAAGGGAAAATTGGTGTATGTAGATGTATGGGCTACTTGGTGCGGTCCTTGTAAGGCGCAGATACCATTTTTAAAGCAGTTGGAAGAAAAGTATAGAGAAGAAGACATTGCCTTTGTAAGTTTGTCTATAGACCAGCTTAAAAACATCTCTAAGTGGAAGGATATGATTGTAGATAAAGAACTGGAGGGAATTCAAATTATTGCCGACAAAGCATGGCGATCTAAGTTTGTTACCGATTATGTGATAGAGGGTATTCCAAGATTTATCCTAATAGACAAAGACGGCAATTTAATGGATCCTATGGCTCCAAGACCAGCTGTTTATAAGGAAGGGGAATTGCAACTCAATGAAGAGATTCAAAAAATATTTGAAGACAATATTTAGTTTAATAATTAGTTTTCTAGGTCTTTAAATAGGTCTTTAAATTCCGACCAAAATACATCTAAGTTTAGAAGGTGTTTTTCAAAAAACTGAAAAGTCTCTGCCCAGGTTTCTTTGTTGTAGAGGTTCACCCCATTTAGTGTGGTGGTAATTCTAGCACAATTCTTTCCGTATTCATTTTCTTTTTCTCTATTCCAGTGCCAATCTGGGCCAAGGGTATTTTTAAAAACTGTTTTCAGTTCTAGAAACTGATCGTAAAATAGATTTCTTAAGCCTTGGTCTTGGTGTTGCAGGTCTATGTATACCTCGGCATATTTGGATTGTAGAGAAATTCTAAAATAAATGTCTTTTACTTGGGTTGGATAATTGAGCCATTTTATTTTGCCAGAAGAGGCATTGTTTTTCGACATATACTTGCCAAAACTGGTGTAAAAAAGTGTTTTTATTTCTCGTTTGTGTTCCTTGCTGTACATTATTTTATAAATATTTTATTTCTTTTTTAACAATTGCTTTTTTATTGGCACATATTAATATATTTGTTTCTTATTTATAATCATTCTTAATAAGGTTTGAAAAGAAATATTGTAATAGCAGACAACTCGGAACTTATTCTAAATGGGTTAAGGACTATCTTACAGCCATTGGTAGGAGATGGAATAGTTTCTTTTACTAAATATGCTCCTTTAAAAGATTATTTAAAAGCTACTAAAAATATATTATTGATTATAGACTATACTTCCAAGGGTTTTTCTTTGAATAAGGTAGTAGAGTTGAAGAATAAATATCCAAAAATGTTGGTAATGGCACTTACGCCTTATACCAATGCAAAGACTATTGTTCAGGCGGTAGAGGCAGGGATAGAGAGCCATATAAAGAAAGAATGTTCGGTGCAGGAGATAAAAGATGCGTTTACTGCTACTAGCGGAGGTACTAAGTTTTTTTGTAACGATATAGTGGCTCAGATGAGAAAAGAAAATATAAATCCTGAAAATATTTCTTTTAAGTCACTGGATGTCAATCCGGTGAGTTTGAGCGATAGAGAGCTACAGATAATTCAGTTTATTGCCGAGGGCTATACCAATTCTCAAATTGCGGCCATTGTCTATTTAAGCAACCATACGGTAAATACCCATCGAAAAAACATCATGAAAAAATTGGGTGTTAATAATACTGCTGGTATTGTAATGTATGCGGTAAAGGAGCAAATGGTTACCCCCAACCAGTTCAGCTTCAAAAAATCTAATTTGGTTTAATTTTTTTGTGATTATTTTTCCATTTAAGTTTAATGAAATTGCAGATTTGGTGATTAATAATTAATAATCAATTAAATATTCAAAAAATAATAAATTTGTAATACTTCTAAACGTTTCGGGGTGTAGCTTAGTCCGGTTAAAGTGCGCGTCTGGGGGGCGTGAGATCGGAGGTTCGAATCCTCTCACCCCGACAAAATTAAAAATCTGTTAGCAAATTCTAATAGGTTTTTTTGTGTATGCGTTGAAAAAATATTTCATAAGCAGAAGAAAAAAATAGCGCCAAAAATTATAACAAAAACCTCAAATACTATTATTTTAATAAAATTCTAAGTTAAATTGGTTGTTATTCTCCAGTCTTTGTAGTTTTCTTTTATCACTTTTAGAGATATTAATCAATATTATTTCGCCTGTTTTACAGTGGCAAGCATAACATAGTTCCACTTTAGTAGAGTCAAATTCTGAAGAAATATTATTTACCGCTATATTTTTTGCCATTAGGTAATCGTAAATTCCTTGATGATAGGCTTCTGT
>JAYNHP010000063.1:0-8395 GCA_038108155.1 Flavobacteriales bacterium
AAATGGTGATTTCTTTGATTTGAATAATTTCACCAAACTATGGAATGTTCCAGTTTTATCTTCAAATTATCCATTATTTATTGATGGATCCAAGTCAGAGGATGGAAATCAATCCCACTTAGTTTTAGCAGATGGCAGAATAAACTCTTACAACAAGAATGGAAATATTATCAATACCATTTATTCGAATCCTCAAGAATGGTTTGGGAAATTTAATTTTCAAGAGAATATTGTATTAGTTGAAAGTTTTACAAGTTTTTTAGATAGGGATTTGGTAGTATATTTTAGTCAATCTGGAATTGAAAAGCAAAGGGTAGAAATAGATGGTGAAATTGTTAAAATAGTTTCTATTTCTAATAATGAATATGCTATATTTTCACAGTTTTTAAATGAATCTAGAATAAGTATTTACTATGAAAACTTAAATCAAATTTTTGTGGATTTAGAGCTTCCAAATTGTGAAATATTCGATGCAAGTTTATTAGATAATTATTTAATATTCAGTTCTTCTAACGGTCTATTTAAATATGATTTTAATTTAAATACGCTAATTTCTATTAGCTCAAATCTTACAGTGAGTAAAATAATTCGAAGTGAAATGGATAGTTTTGTTTATTTAATAGCCGGAAACAAACTATGGACCTATAGTAGTACTGCTAATCTAAGTTTGATAACTAATTATGGAGATTCAATAAGAAACTTTATTCCTGTTTATAATAAGTAATTAATTACCCATATTACTAAACTTTTCAGTTCGTAATTGAATTCTTTCTTCAGGGTTTAATTTCTCAAGATTCTCAATATTTTTTTTGATTTCAGTCTTTAATTTTTTAAACATTTTTTCTGGTTCTGCATGTGCTCCACCTATAGGTTCTTTTATTATCCCATCAATCAATTTATTTTTGAGCATGTCCTTACCAGTAAGTTTTAATGCACTAGCAGCATTTTCTTTGTAATCCCAACTTCTCCAAAGTATTGAAGAACAAGATTCTGGTGAAATAACTGAATACCAAGTGTTTTCTAACATTATAACTTTGTCTCCAACACCAATTCCCAAAGCACCACCTGAAGCTCCCTCCCCAATAATTATACATATAATAGGGACTTTAAGAAGCATCATTTCATATAAATTTCTAGCAATTGCTTCTCCTTGACCTCTTTCTTCTGCTTCAAGTCCAGGATAAGCTCCAGGTGTGTCGATAAGCGTAACCACAGGCTTGTTAAATTTCTCTGCTAGCTTCATCAATCTCAATGCTTTTCTGTATCCCTCAGGATTAGCCATTCCAAAATTTCTATATTTTCTTTGTTTTGTGTTTCTTCCTTTTTGTTGACCTATTAACATATAGGTTTTTCCATCAATCTCTCCAAATCCTCCAACCATGGCTTTGTCATCTTTAACGTTTCTGTCTCCATGTAGTTCTAGAAAATTACCGTTAGTGATAGAGTTTATATAGTCTAAAGTATATGGTCTGTCTGGGTGTCTACTTAACTGTACTTTTTGCCAAGGATTTAAATCTTCAAAAATTTTCTTTGTAGTGATAGATAATTTACTCTCCAATTCTTTTAAAGTAGAATTAATATCTACTTGCCCTTTGTCACCTATTTCAATAGTTTGAGCTATTTGATTATTTATTTCTTCAATTGGCTTTTCGAAGTCTAGATAAAAACGTTCCATCTTTTTAAATATTATATGTACGTGAAATTAATAATATTATATGTTATACAATATAGATTTCAGTATATTTAATCAAATAAAGACTCTAAATATTTTATTTATCTGACTATTTTAAAATATAACAAGGTAATATTTTTGTTTCCACCAAAAATCTTTTATTTTTGCGAGCCTTAAATTTTAAAAAATGAGTAAAAGAACCTTTCAGCCTTCCAATAGAAAAAGAAAAAATAAACACGGTTTTAGATCTAGAATGGCTACTAAAAATGGCAGGAAAATTTTAAATGCTCGTAGAAGAAAAGGGAGGAAAAAAATCTCTGTTTCTGATGAAGCTAGACCTAAAAGATAGGCTTATTAATCTAAGTTATTAAGGCACCCAGTTCTGACTTGTTAAAATAAGTGCTTCTTGTACTGATATTCTCTCACCATAATTATAGGCTGTTACAAAAGGTCCTGGAAAATTATAAATTTTTAATTCATTTCTTGAATCTCTAGCATCACTATATCTAGAATTACTACCAACTGTATATTTTATCCAGCCATTATGTGTTTCTAAAGCATACTCACCACTGTAGTTAAATTGATTAGATATTTGCTTTTCACTTATTATTCTGTGGCCAGCTAGTATTTGAACTTTATAATCTACATTATTATTAACCTTTTTTGTTGAAATTATATTTTTCACAACTTCATTTTTTTTCAACTCTACTAATTCATCTTCTGTTTTTTCAACTCTCTCTTTCTTTTTCTTATTCTTTTTTTCTTTTTTCTTTTCAATCTGTGTTTCTTTTGAAGTAACTAAATCTTCTTCAGTATTTAATTCATTATTGCTAGCAAATTCTAACAAAGTATCTTGTTTTATATCTTCTTGAACAGTATTTTCTATGTCGATAGAGTCTGTTGCTGTATTTTCAGTTATTTCTTTGTATGGAATATATTTGGTTTCAGGAATTTTTATTCCACTATTATAACCTTCACTAATTAATTTTTCAGACGAGAAGACACCAGAAATTGTAAAATTAGTGTCTAAACCTTTATTATTAGATATTTTGTACTTCACTATTATTTCATTAATCGAATCGGATAAGTTTGTCCATATAAATTTAGCATAACCATCTGTATTTTTAAAAATACTCCCTGCAGTTTCAATTTCTTCAGCATTAAAATCCTTAGGTAATTCTTCTTTTATTCTTGCAAATCCTTTATGGTTATCTATGGTGGTTTTGACCGTGACTATGTATTCGTTTTCTAATTTTACAATACTTCTAACAGAATTAGTTGATGAATTATTCTCTTTAATATTTTCATTTGCAACAAGTTCAGGATTTACTTTAAAAACTAATGCTGGTACCTCTAATTGCTTTCTTTCATTATCATTAATAAATGAAAAATCTCCAGCTATTTTTTTTATTCCATTAGTATTTTCTTTAGCAATTATTGTGTAGGATATAACAATACCTTTATCACTTGGCAGGTCATACCAAATAAATAAAACTTCATTATCTTTAAAGGTAAATGAAGATCCATCGCTCATATTCTCTTTTACTGTAATTCCCTCTGCTTGAGATAAATCCAGTCTTAATCTTCCCGGACCAGAGAAGTTATTTTTATTAATTATTAAATTAACCTCCACTGCTTGACCAATTGCTATTTCTTTTGACGCAGTGTGGGTGATAACCACATCATTTATGTTTAGAATTGTAAATAATAAAAATCCAATAATATTGATAAAGATGAGAACTGCTTTAGACATTTTTAAATTCTTTATACCAAATCTAGCCTTGATTCTCTGTTATTTGAAAAGGTTAGTTTTCTTTTTTCAATAAGAAGTTGTTGAAAAGGGAAGGATTTAGTTTGTTTTTAAGAATCTTAAAATTCTAAAACTCATCAACCCTATTAGGAATTATTGTGTCAAATTTTAATTCAATTTCATAGCCTGTATATCTTTTTATAGATCTTCCAGAATCATCTATAAATAGTATTGATTTAGAGTTTGGTTCTAAATCTTTATAATCTGGAATTCCATCAAAATCACTATCGATTGGACAGCCAGTTGGTAAAATAGATACGTTTATTGGAGTTTTTTGACATTGGTCATCATGGTCTTTTATACCATCAAAATCAGAATCTAGATTCTCAAAAATATTTATAAATTGCTTTTTATCTTTTTTATAATTTACTCCATCTCTTGAAAAATAAACGCTTACTGCCACACCAATTGAAATAAATTTATCATTAATTCCGTTAGAAATATTATCTATCCAATCTGTAAATAGTTGATTATATGATAAAAATATTTTAGTATTGAAAACGCTCTTAAATTTCCATAAAAATCCAATTGTTGCTGGAATATATAAATTTCCATAATTGACGGAATCATTACTCACTGAAGTTTCATATTCATAATCTCTTGTTAGAAAATTAGCTGAATTTGACAAAGAATCTACTTGAGGAATATCTCTGATACTTCCATCCTCCCAATAATTGTAATAATTACCATTCTGGTCAAGAAAATCCGAGTAAGATTGAAAACTTAAACTTCCAATTCCCAAGGAAATAAAAGGAATAATTTTATTTTCATTGGATCTTATTTTCCTTAAATAAATAAAACTTTCAATACTTGCATGTAATATAGTAGATTGGAAATTTTGAGTAGCATTATTGGTGGACAATTGTCCCCAATTTATATTTAAAGAAGTTGAAAAATTAGAAAAAAAATTCCTTTCATAAAAAAGTCCTACACTAGGTCTGTTATTAATAAATAAACTAGGTTTTGTAGTATATTCAATATCCCCATAAAATGTGTTATTTGAATAGTTAATTCCAATAGAATTTTTGGGTAGTGGATTATAGTTGAAAAAATCTTGAGAATAATGATTTTTAACAATAAAAATTAATGATATAAAAATTAGTACTCTGATAATTAAAAATTAGGTTTTAAATGATACTTGTTATAAAATTCATCGATTTGTTTTACAGCTTCTTCTGGACTATCTACAATTTTAATCAAATCTAAATCCCCAGAATCTATGTTTTTTTCCTCATCAAGTAATATATCTTTGATCCAGTCTATTAACCCTGACCAGAACTTCTTTCCAAGAAGAATAACAGGAAATCTTCCAGATTTTTTTGTTTGAATAAGCGTTAATGCCTCAAACATTTCATCTAAAGTTCCATAACCTCCAGGGAGTACGATAAAACCTTGAGCATATTTCATAAACATTACCTTTCTGACAAAAAAGTAATCAAAGTTTATAATTTTATCTTTATCAATATAAATGTTAGGCTCTTGCTCGAATGGAAGTAATATATTTAAACCAACTGACTTTCCACCACCTCTTTTAGCACCTTTATTGCCAGCTTCCATAATCCCAGGTCCGCCACCAGTTATGACTCCGAATTTTTTTTGAGTAAGTTGAAAAGCTAATTCTTCTGCCAGCGAATAATATTTGCTATCTAGATTTGTTCTTGCAGAACCAAAAATTGATACACAAGGGCCAATCCTTGATAACCTTTCAAAGCCTTCTACAAATTCACCCATGATTTTAAAAATCTCCCAACTATCGTGAGATTTTATGTCGTTCCAATCTTTCATTTTATTAAGTTAGGAATTATATTCTAATGCTAAAAATTCTCCAGTGTAGCTTTTTTTATTATTTATAAGTTTATCTAGAGTTCCTTCATAAACAATTTCTCCTCCTTTATTTCCACCATCAGGTCCTAAATCAATTATATAATCAGATTCAATTATAACATCCATATTATGCTCAATAATAAGAACACTATTCCCAATTTTTATAAGTCTTCTAATAACATCTAAAAGTAAGTTAATATCTTCATGATGCAGACCTGTGGTTGGTTCGTCCAAAATATAGAAAGTATTTCCTGTTTGTTTTTTCCCTAATTCGGCTGCTAGTTTTATTCTCTGTGCTTCTCCTCCGGAAAGCGTAGTGGAGGATTGACCTAATTGAACGTATCCCAATCCAACATCATATAAAACTTTAATTCGTTCATATATATAATTGATGTCTTTAAAGAAAACTATTGCTTCGCTTATAGTCATATTTAACACATCGTTAATTGATTTTCCTTTGAATTTTACTTCTAAAGTTTCTCTGTTATATCTTTTTCCAAAACATTTATCACATTTTACATAAACATCAGGTAAAAAGTTCATTTCTATTAACTTCATTCCAGCACCTACACAAGTTTCACATCTTCCACCTTTAACGTTAAAGGAAAATCTTCCAGGTTTGTATCCTCTTATTTTAGCTTCCGGAAGTTGAGAAAATAAATCTCTTATAAAGTTGAAAATTCCAGTATATGTTGCAGGGTTCGATCGAGGAGTTCTACCTATAGGAGACTGGTTAATTCCTATGACCTTGTCTATATTTTCTAATCCCTTAATTTTCTCAAATGGCAAAGGTGTTTTAACAGATTTATAAAAATATTGGTTTAGAATTGGGTATAAAGTTTCGTTAATAAGAGTTGATTTTCCACTACCAGATACTCCAGTGACACAAACAAGACAATTTAAGGGAATTGTAATATTAACTTCTTTTAAGTTATTTCCTGAAGCCTTAAAAATCCTTAAAGTATTATCTGCTTTCAAGGATATTTTTTTGGTAATAGGTTTTTTAGTTTTTTTAGCCAAATATTTAGCAGTAATTGATTTTTTTATGTCAAGCTTGTTAGGTTTGTTTTGAGCTATTATCTCGCCTCCCAATTTCCCTGCACCTGGTCCAATATCAATTATCAAATCTGCTTCTTTCATTATGTCTTTATCATGTTCAACTACAATAACTGAATTCCCTTTGTCTCTCAAGCTTTTAAGGGATGCAATTAATTTATGGTTGTCTCTTTGGTGTAATCCAATTGAAGGCTCATCTAGAATATATAGTACGCCTGTTAATTCAGAACCTATTTGAGATGCTAGTCTTATTCTTTGTCCCTCTCCACCAGAAAGTGTAGCTGCAGGAAGATTAAGGTTTAAATATTCTAGTCCAACATTAATTAAAAATCCAATTCTGTTAGAAAGTTCTTTTAAAACATCTTTAGCTATTAATTTTTGATTTTTATTAAAATTTGATAGCAGATTATCAATCCAGTTTTTGAGTTCTATTATATCCATTTTAACTACATCACCTATGTTTTTATTCTGTATTTGATAATATTTATAGTGTTCTTTTAGTCTAGCTCCTTGGCAAACTTCACATACTTTTTTGTCCATGAAATTAGATGCCCATCTTTTTATTTTATTTCCTCCATCTTTGTATTGTCGTTGAATAAAATTCCCCACACCTTCGTATCCATTTAAAACTTGATGAACACCATTGTCTCCAAGAACTTTGATTAATTCATTCGTTCCATAGAGAATCTGGTTTATGCATTCGTCGTTAATTTTTTCTATAGGGGTTTCTAATTCAAATCCATGGTGTTTTAAAAGTAGATTTATCTGTTTGAAAGTCCAATTATTTTCAAAAACACCTAAAGGTTCAATTCCTCCTTTTCTAATAGATTTCTTTTTATTTGGTATGATTTTCTGCAATTCAATTTTATGTATAAATCCCAATCCGTTGCAAACTTCACATGCGCCTTTAGGAGAGTTAAAAGAAAAAAGATTTGGCTCTGGGTATGGTAATGAAACTCCGCTTTCTGAACACATTAATAATTTACTGAAGTTTATTTTTTGGTCATTTTCTATAATTTGAACTTCATCTTTGCCTTTTTTTAAAGCTAAAGAGATACTTTTTTGTAGCCTTGATTTATTATTATCATTTATCAAGATTATATCAATAATTAATGAAATATCGTGGGTTTTATATCGGTCTAGACGGTGTCCAAGTCCAATATTTTGAATTTCTCCATCCACATATGCCTTGGTAAAACCTTGTTTTATAATTTGGTCAAATAATTCTCGGTAGTGACCTTTTCTCGACTTAACTAATGGTGCAGCAATTAATATTTTTTTATTTTCATATTTTTTAATTATTAAATTAATTATTTCTTTTTCTGAGTAACTAACTAAAGGTTTCTGGGTAATAGGAGAAATTGGAGTAGATACTCTAGCAAATAACAATCTTAGAAAATCGTAGATTTCTGTAATTGTTCCAACAGTTGATCTTGGATTTTTTGAAACAGTTTTTTGTTCAATTGCAATTACTGGACTTAGACCTGAAATATGATCAACATCAGGTTTTGTTAGTTGCCCTACAAACTGTCTAGCGTATGCATTGTAAGTTTCAAGGTAACGTCTTTGCCCCTCTGCAAATATAGTATCAAAGGCAAGTGAAGATTTTCCACTTCCACTGAGTCCAGTAATCACAACCAGCTTATTGTGTGGAATATTTAATGATATATTTTTGAGATTGTGCGTTCTTGCACCTTCAATTATTATACTGTTCATTAATATAGAATGTATTCAAAAGTATAATCTATTCTCTTAAATCTTTATGTTGTTGAGTAGTTAAATATAAAGTAATAAAAATACCCAAGAAGTATATAATATATAATATTACTTGTATATAAGTCCACTCGGTAACAAATCTGTAAAGAATTGCCGCAATTAAAGACGAAAGAAAAGCTATTCCAGAAAATATAAAAATTATTTGAGTATTGTTAAATCCAAGGAAAGACAGATGATGAGTGGTGTGGTCTTTGCCCCCAATAAATGGAGATTGCCCTCTCGATATACGATTTATAAAAACGCTAGTTGTATCAATT
>JAYNHP010000064.1:0-8371 GCA_038108155.1 Flavobacteriales bacterium
ACCTATACCTATACCAACACACAAGGTTGTAGTGATAATGGAATAAGAATTGCAAACACTGTACAAACACCTCCTCTTATTGTCTCAAACAATCTTCCTAGTTTTTGCGAAGGCGACGGACCTTATTCGCTAGGAGCTATAGTAAATCCAAGTGGTGGAACCTATTTTGGTCCAGGAGTTTCTGGAACTACTTTTAACCCAGTTAATGCTGGAGTTGGGACACATCTAATAAGATATAAATATTCTGTTGCACAAAACTGCGAAGACAGTGTGGATTTTTATTTAGTTGTTAATGCTTCTCCAACCATTAATTATCCAGATTACGATTCCCTTTGTGAAAATATATCTTCTACACCTTTATTTTCAGCTAGTCCTTTTGGTGGTACATATTCTGGACCTTTTGTAATTAGTAACAATTTTTATCCTTTTTTCTCTGGTGCTGGATCTTTTCCAATAACATATACTGTAACCGAAAATGGTTGTACTTCCTCTTCTACAAAAAATATTCATATTGATGCTAATATCAATGTACAACTTAGTAGTATTTCTGATTTATGTATCAACGAAGCTGAATCAGTTTTAGATTTTGGCTTTCCAACTGGTGGAAACTATAAAATTGATGGTGTTTTAAAAGATTCTCTAAAGCCATCGGAGCTTGGTATCGGCACACATACCATTGAATATGAACTTACCAACAGCTGCGGAACGTCTGTTGACACTAAAACATTCGAAATTTTTGGTTTACCTAATGTATCAGCTGGTTTAGATGCAGCAGTTTGTATTGGAGATTCTGTAACATTAGTTGGTTCAGGTGCTTCGACCTATACTTGGGATAACAATGTTACCAATGCAGTTGCATTCATTCCCACTTCTACCCTTACCTACAAAGTAATTGGCACAGATGTTAACGGATGTACTAACACAGATTCTTTACAAATAACTGTAAACGATTTACCTAATGTAGATGCTGGGCAAGATACTTCAATTTGCGAGGGTCAATCCATAGCTTTAAATGCAAGCGGAGCGCAGTTCTTTAACTGGGATAATAATATTACTAATGCTACTGACTTTAGTCCAATTACTACCAAAACATATACTGTTAGCGGAATAGACAATAACGGCTGTATTAATACAGATCAAGTAACTATTATAATAAACAATAATCCATTGGTTAGTTTATCCTCTTTCACACCTATATGTAATGCAAATAGTAGTACTATTCCGCTCGTTGGTGGAATACCTAATGGAGGTAACTATAATGGATTTGGCGTATCCAACAACAATTTTTCGCCGTCTGTTTCTGGGGCAGGTTTTCATAACATTACCTACACATATATTGATTCTAATGGATGTAGTAATTCAGACAACAAAATTTTAGTAGTTGATACCAACAACGTGAATATTTCACTTCCCTCATTCGGTAATTTATGTGAAAATGCAGACAGTTTAGTTCTTAGTGGTGGTAGTCCATCAGGTGGATTTTACAGTGGTAATAGCGTAAATAATAATGTATTTTATCCAGAGAATTCTGGAAGTGGATCTTTTACCATAACCTATTCCTATTTAGAAGCCAATACTTGTATAGCAAGTACCAACTCTACAGTAACTGTTTCTTCATTGCCCATCGTAACTCAAGATTCTTTGAGTCCAATTTGTTTAAATAATAGTCCTTTTGTTTTAAATGGAGGAAGCCCAGCTGGTGGCATTTACTCTGGAAATGGGATTAGTAATGGAATATTCTATCCCCAAATATCAGGCATAGGTAATTTCAACATTAATTACATATTTACAGATAGTTTAGGTTGTACTAGCAACTCAGAAACCTCTCTTAATGTAAAACCATTACCCAATATTACTTTATCCCCATATGATGATTTATGTATAGATGCTACTAATTTAGTTTTAAATAATGGTCTTCCGGCGGGAGGATTTTACAATGGAAATGGTGTAAATAACGGAATATTCTATCCAGATAGCTCTGGAGTAGGAAACCATACTATTAGTTATACTGGAGAATTAAATGGATGTTTTACAACAGATACACAAACTATTACAGTAAATCCTCTTCCATTATTAAGTTTAAGTTCTGTTCCTGAACTTTGCGTAAACGATAGTCTTGTTTTGAATTTAATAAGTCCAACTGGTGGAAATTATTCTGGAAATAATATTATCAATGGTATTTTTTATTCTAGCAATTCCAATATAGGAATAAATAATATTAATTATACCTATACGGATATAAACTCCTGCTCAAATAACCAAAATATATCATTGATAGTTAATGACTTAACAAATATAACCTTAAGTAATAGTTTAATTAATGAGTTTTGCTTAAACGATTCTATTTCAGTCTTAAATAATTACCTTCCAATTGGTGGGACATATTATGGAAATGGTATTTCCAATAATCAATTCAATCCTTCTTTAGCAGGCATTGGACAGCAATTGATTAACTATGAATTCATAGATAGTAATGGTTGTCTTAGTAACCTAATAGATACTATTAATGTGAATGCCCTTCCAGTTGTAAATTTATCATCTGTTGAAATATGTGAAAATAGTTTACCAATCACATTAAATAATGGACTACCAAGTGGTGGTACTTACATTGGCAATGGAGTTTTTAACGGTTCTTTTAACCCAATTAATAATAATCCAGGTAATAGCACTTTGACTTACTTAATTACAGATAGCAATAACTGCTCTAATAGCGATACTTCATTTATAAAAATCAATCAAAACCCCGTTGTTTCTCTAAATCTAATAGACAACCTATGTAGAAATGAGGGATTTATTAATTTAACTGGTGGTCAGCCAAATGGAGGGAATTATTCTGGCTCTGGTGTTTTAGGAAATATTTTAAACACTTTTGCTTTAAATACTGGCCAGAACTATATCTCTTATACTTATACGGATTCTAACAGCTGTACTAGTTCATCTTTAGATAGCATAAATATCCTACAAGAGCCTACAATAAGTATTTCTGGTGACAGTATTTTATGTTTTGGTGATACTAGTTTAGTAACTGCATTTGGTGGCTTAAACTATCTTTGGAGCAATGGAGACACTTCCACCTCCACAACTTCTCTTGCTATTAGCAACTTTAACTTAAGTGCAATAGGAATTGATAGTAACGGATGTCAAAATATGGACTCAATTTTTATAACTGTTTATGATTTACCTCAGGTTAGCATTAACGCACCTGACACTCTATGTAGTGATAGTTTAACAACTATAAACGTTGTAAGTTCTGCAAACCAGTTCTTATGGAATAATAACAATACCAATGCATTTATTGAAATTGGACCATTTAATAATGGAGACAATCCTACTTATTTTGTAACAGCTACAGACTCCAATGGTTGCTATAATAGTGATTCTACCATTATTATTATTGAAAATTGTGATGTGTCAGAAGTTCATGATTTAAATAATATGGAAGTAAGTGTTTATCCAAATCCAAATAATGGAATTTTCACTATTGAACTAAACAACTACTTAAACGAAGAAATTGATATTTCTTTTATTTCATCCCTTGGACAAATTGTAAATCAACAAAAGTCTAATAGTAATATTATAAATTTCAATACCTCTTACCTATCAAGTGGTATTTATTCGTTGATTATTAAATCTAAAAACGAATATTTAATAAAGAAATTAATAATTCAATAGTTTTAAAAATAGTCTTAAAGCTGTAGTAGATACGTAAGATTTTTATGGAGAAAGGATTCATATCACTTAAAATTAAACTTATATAGTAAAAATAAACTCTAAAGTTTCCATGTTCCCCCATAAATATAATTGGGATTATTTGTCTTATTTTCTTCAGTACATGTTTTACATAGAAAATACCAATTCTTAGAAGTATTCAACCTTACTCTATACATGGTATCACTACTATTTTTACAAGAATGACAGAATTTTTCTCTCACTTAGTTTACATTGAGGAGAGTAACTTCAAAAATCAGCACTGAATTTGCTGGAATACTTCCAACGGCTTGTCCTCCATATCCCAAAGCAGATGGAATAAGTAAAACTCCAGATCCTCCTTCACTAAATAGTGGTATTCCTTCTTGCCAACCCTGTATAACATTACTTAAAGGGAATGTAGCCCCACTTGTGCCAGATTGATCAAAAATTGTACCATCTGTTAATGTTCCTTTATAAGCGACAGTTACAATGGAATTAATATCTGGAATATCTCCATTACCAGTATTATTTACTACATAATACAAACCACTTCCTGTTGGTTCAGCATTTAAGTTATTATCGGAGATGTATTGAAGAATTATCTCTTCATCTAACTGGTCATAGTCTACATTTTTGTTACAGTTATTGAATATGAATAAAGAAGAAAATAGCGATAAAAAAAGTAATCTTTTCATTAGTTGTTATAAACGAATTTCAATTTAACAAAAAGATTGCCAAAGGATATTGAAAAATTTAAAAAAATTTTAACTAAAGAATTAAATACTAATTTCTATTTAAATGGTTACCAAAAGCTTAATAGATAGAAAGAGAATCTAAAAAGAGTTAAATAAATAAAGGAAATATTGATTTTAAATTAGTGATTTAACAAAACAAACCACAGAAAACAGAATTACAAGTTCCATTTACAAAGTAATAAGCTACAATAGAAAGTAAAATAACAGATGCTACACTATAGATAATCCAATTTTTCATACCTCTAATATAAGAAAAAAATAACTTTATTTTACCTTCTTGGTTTGAAACCTTACCCATTCAATGAATTTTTTTAGTTCTGGATGATTTTGAAGCTTTTCCTTGGTATTATAATCTAAAGCAAGTAACATATGAGGAATAAGTTTGTGAATCATCTTATGACAGTCTCTACAGATTTTTATACCATAGGAATTAATATCAAGAAAAGAGTATTTTTCTCTAATATGTTTGATTTTATGATTTTTTTTAGGAATTAAATGATGAAAAGTAAGTTCTCTTTCTCTGTTACACAATTCACAATTTCTCATTATAGGACCTTTTTTTAATCAATGTTTTTTTTAGTTGATAAAGACATTGGAAGAGTATTGAGTTCAGGTAAAATAAAGAACAAAAGAAAAAATTGTATTAGTTTAAAAGGGAAAGAAAATATTATATCAAAACACTATTTAAAATTTTATTAATCACAAGATGTGTTGTTTCCTTCAACATCCCAACATTCTTTATTGATAATCTCACCTGTTTCTGAATACTTAATTCTTTTAACTAACTTACTAGACGTAGATGAAATTTTTTCATAAAGCCTTTCTTTTATTAAATTTCCCTCGATAGACCAATTCTTGTAGGATCCTACCTTGACATTCATTTCAAAATAACTCTCTTTTTGAAGATTTCCATTTTCATACCAACTTTTGAAATTGCCATTGTTCCAACCATTTTTATAATAGCCTTCAAATTTCTTTTCCCCACTATAATACCAACCTTTTCTTAAACCATTTCTTTTACCGTTTTTAATATTAGTTTCAAACTTTAAATGAGGAATTGAATCTGAGATATATGCATAATAGATTCTATTTTTTATTTCTTTTCCATTTACAAAATCTTTTTCGTACAATAATTTTCCAGAGCTATTATTTGCAAAAGCAGTTCCATTAAAAGGGATTTTATTATGCATAAAAACTCCATTATCTGAAACCATTAAACTATCAAATAAAATTACATTTTGTCCGAAGTAAAACATTGGAAACATAAATATGAATAGTACTTTCTTCATTTTATAAGTTTTAAATATTAATATAAGAAAAATTTAGAAAGTAAAGGGAGGTTAGTTATTTTCTATTTATTAGCAACAATTGTTTTGTAATTCTTTTCTTATATCTCCTTTGTCTTTGATTAGCTTTTGATGTTGAAGCCCGCCAATGTTTGCGCTTATCATTGACTAAGTTCTCAATATCTGCTCCTTTTGAAACCTCATAAGCACTATTTTCATACGTTCGTTTTGGCATGACTATTTATTACCAAATATCTGTTATATTGAGCACAAAATGTATTTTGTATAACTTATTTAAAAAACTACTAAGAGAGGTTTAGTTAAAGTTAGGAGGAGACCAATTGAAGTAGAAAGTTGTATCATAGCTATTGAGTGTAAACAAGCTCTCTGTGAGCTCAAGATCGTTTTCAAAATCACAAGATGATTTTGTTAAAAATTCTAGTTCTAAAATATTTGGCTTTAAGTGTTTCCAACTGGCTGCTAATGATGAATAAGTTGTAGTTACTTTAAATTCTAAATGGTCATAATTCTTTAATTTATGGGTTCTTCCATAAGAATGATTTACTCCTCCAATCCTTGCATTGCCACTGCCGTCATATGATTCTTGAAGAACAATATCCATCACAGTTACTGATGCAGTATCTCCATCTAAATCATTTGTAATTTTATATTCGACAATCAATCTAAATTCTGAAAATATAGAATCTATTGAATCCCAAGATATATCGTAAATGATATCAAAGTCAACATCTCTATTATAATTCCATCTTTTATTACAGCCTCCAAATATTAAAAATAAAAATATAAATATTACAAGCTTCTTCATATCATAAGTTTTAGACCATTAAATTTATAAAAAGTTAAGGAAGCAAAAGGTAGTTAGTCCTTATTCACTTTAACTTCTTCAACTCTATCATCATAAGCTACTTTAAGGATATAGATTACTCTTAAATAATCAGCTCTAAATCTAATTACTGTGTTTGTTGTTTTTCTAAGTATGTGTAAAAAGATTTGTACAACCATTTGGAAGAAGTCCCCATTAAAATTGAACCTATTTGAGTTAAGATTACTCCAGCAATCCCTAATCCTGTGAATGTGGAAAAAAAAGATTGAAATGTAATTATGTTACCAGTCGTAAGAGAAACTAAACCTATTAAAATAATACTACTTCCTAAGCGTTTAAATTTTTGATATTTTAAAAATTCATCATTAGGATTAATACTCATTTCTATAATTAGATTTTTCCCAAACTTCATTTTATCCTTAAACTTCAGTGACTTATTTTTTCTAATATGTTTACTTATTTTAATTTGAAAAAGCCTTAATTGTCTTTTATTTTCTGGTGAATCAAAAGAGTTAATCTCAAGGTTTGCTAGGTCATATTTTTTGTAAAATTCACTAATTATAATTGTACTATTTGTTTCTGAAATAACCTCAATTTCAGGTGTTTCTTTTATCACATTTGAGAACACTGGATTGGTATCAGCTGAGTCACTTAAGGGAGTGTTTATTACAAAATTAGGTTTAGGCTCTATTGCTTTTTGTTCTAACTCAGTATTTATTTCGTTTATGAACTTTATTTCTGTTAACGGAATAAATATTTCTCTTAGGTTGGTAATCTTGATAAAATAACCTTCTTTATCTACTTTACTGATTTTTCCTGTGTAATTTTTGGAATACGTGGTTTCAATACTTACAGAATCTCCAATGGTTTGTGTGTAGCAATCAGAACAAAAAATAAAAAGAAATATTGTTAGTGGGAGGGCTATTATTTTATTCATATCCTAATTTATAGATTAAAAATTATTCAAAGCAATAATTCTCAAATTAAAAAGGATGTAAAATAAAAGCAATGATAGTACTATAACAGAGAATATACTTCTAATAATAAGTATAAGTTTTAAACCAAGAAAGTAATAAAAAGTTATGAAAGCAAAGTGGGTTTAGTAATAGAAATCACGGTTTCAGCTTTTTAAAAAAAAGACCAAGTGGAATAAATAAAAAAAAGGCAAAAATGTTGAAAAAGGCTCCAATAAGAGGGATTAATATTATTGCTAATGCCCATAAATATTTAGATTTAATTTTAATTTTTGTCATTAATTAAAGTTAAGAAATTGGTTTAATAAGCTCTGGACTATTATTCCCAGCATAACTCACTTCCCTACTTACTTCATAGCTCTTGATATCAATATTAACCTGATTGAGATTCCAGTTTCTAAAGGCTGGCTCATTACTTAGAAGTGGCATTCTTTTATGAATATGTGATATGCTGAGAATAGCTTCTGTAGTCAATAAAATAACTACGTTTTCCATCATAATAGACTTCACATAAATTGTATCCTGTTCACTACAGAAATAGTATGGTTTCTTGTCCTTGTCAGTCTTTAGCCATTCATACCATCCATTAATC
Organism: Flavobacteriales bacterium; assembly: GCA_038108155.1. GTDB lineage: Bacteria > Bacteroidota > Bacteroidia > Flavobacteriales_D > Parvicellaceae > MED-G20. Next base: position 8,142 of record JAYNHP010000064.1, read on the forward strand.
GGTACATAACACTTTCTAAAACCTTTGAAAGTTGACTTGGTTCTGACAGTTTCACTCTTAGCGTTAATTATCTGACCCTTCTTCATCCAAGTAGGTGTAAAACCCCAATTGAGCTTTAAACATTTCATATCTTCGTTTAAAACAGCTATTGCCGATGAAGGAGCTATATTAAAACTTGGACTGATTCCTGCTTCTTTAGTTCCTTTTACTTTGCTAAGATTTGAAAAGTT
>JAYNHP010000065.1:0-8202 GCA_038108155.1 Flavobacteriales bacterium
TCTTCTTTATTTTTAATGTTGCAGTAGGTGGTAATTGGCCTGGAAGTCCAGATGCAACCACAGTATTCCCACAAACCATGATTGTAGATTACGTAAGAGTTTTTCAATAAATAATATATGAAACAAAGTAAAATATTAGTTCTATTTTTAGCCGCAGTATTGATGGCATCTTCTTGTAAAGAAAATAACGTAAAAAATATTTCCGAGCTTAGTCCAATTGATCAAAAAGTTGATTCGTTACTCTCGCTAATGACATTGAAAGAAAAAATTGGTCAGATGACTCAAATAAATTTAACTGTAATTGCAAAGGGTCCAAATAAGTGGGCATCAAATGATACCATGGAAATTGATTTTCAGAAGGCAAAAAAAGCAATTGTTGAATACCACGTTGGTTCAGTTTTAAATACTGTAAATAATCTTGCCCAAACCCCAGAAACATGGTATTCCAACATCTCTGATATTCAAAAGATAGCTATGGACAGTACCAATATTAAAATTCCTGTTATTTACGGAATTGATGCAATTCATGGAGCTACTTATACAGATGGAGCTACGATGTTTCCACAGCAAATATCTACAGCTGCTACTTGGAATCCTCAACACGCCTATAATATGGCATTTGTTTGTGCATATGAAACAAGAGCATCTGGAATTCCATGGAACTTTTCTCCTGTATTGGACTTGGGTATAGATCCAAGATTTCCAAGACAATTTGAAACTTTTGGTGAAGACCCTTTGTTGGTAACTGAATTTGGAAAGGCAATGATTTCTGGTTACCAGGGAGAAAATAATAAAGTTGACAATAAAACAAAAGTAGCTGCTTGTATGAAGCATTTTACAGGCTATCAGGCAACTATTAGTGGGAAAGATAGAACACCTGCTTATATTCCAGATAATGTCCTATTTGAATACCATATAAAATCATTTAAAGCCGCAATAGATGCTGGAGCAAAAACTGTAATGATAAATTCTGGAATTGTAAACGGAGAGTCTGTTCATGCAAGTTATAAACTTCTTACAGAAATTTTAAGAAACCAATTAGGATTTGAAGGTGTTATTCTTACAGATTGGGAAGATATTAATAAGCTATGTGACAGAGACAAAATTGCTGCAAATAGAAAAGAAGCAATTGAAATAGCTATTAATGCTGGTATTGACATGTCTATGGTCCCATATGAATACGAAGAGTTTACAGATTATCTTTTTGAATTAGTAGAAGAAGGAAAAGTGAAAATGTCAAGAATTGACGATGCAACAAGAAAAATTCTAAAATTAAAATTTGAATTAGATTTATTTCAAACACCAGTTACCAATTACCAAGATTACCCAAAATTTGGTAGTGATGAGTCTAATAAATTGGCTTATGAATCTGCATCGGAATCTATTACTTTATTAAAAAACAATAATTCGATACTTCCAATAAAAAAAGGATCAAAAATATTGGTTACTGGACCTAATGGAAATACGATGAACTCTCTAAACGGAGCCTGGACCTATAACTGGCAAGGTAAATATACTGATAGGTACGTAGACGGTGTCCCTGCAAGTTTAATTGCTACAGTAGAGAAAGAAGGAAACATGAATAATAAATTAGTAAAAGATAATCTAAGCCCTAAACCATACAATACTATTTTTGAAGCATTTTCTAAGTCTTATGGAGAAGAAAATGTTTCTTTTATGCCTGGAGTTTCTTATAAAAAAAATGGATCGTTCTATGAAATGACTGAAGATGATATTCAAAGGGTAGTGGATGCAGCTAAAAACCATGATTATGTTTTATTATGTTTAGGTGAAAACTGTTACACAGAAAAACCAGGAGATTTAAATGACTTAAATCTTCACAAATTACAGATAAAGCTTGCTAATAAACTATCCAAATGTGGGAAACCAATAATTTTAGTTCTTAATATAGGAAGACCAAGATTAATCTCTGAAATTGAGCCTTTTATGTCTGCAATTTTAAATATTTATTTACCTGGAAATCTGGGAGCAGATGCTTTAGTAGATGTAATCAATGGAAAAGTCAATCCATCTGGAAAACTTCCTTATACTTATCCAGCTTTTCCTAACTCTCTTACTACTTATTATTACAAGCCATCTGAAGTTCAAAACAATTCTCAAGGAGCTTATAACTATGTAGGAAAATTAAATAATTTATATGAGTTTGGTTATGGGTTAAGTTATACAAATTTTGAATATAAAGACATTACTATAGAAGAAGATTCTATTGGAGTAGACGATTCGTTAAATATATCACTAACAGTTCATAATTCTGGCAATGTAGACGGTCAAGAGGTTATTCAAGTCTACGTTTCAGACTTATTTGCTTCCATCACACCCGATAATAAAAGACTGAGAGCTTTTGATAAAGTTTTTATAAAATCTGGAGAAAATAAAAAAGTTTCTTTTAGTATTCCTGTTAAAGATTTTTCTTTTGTTAATTTAGAAAATAATTATGTTCTTGAAAGTGGTGACTTTACACTTCATGTTGGTGGAAGCTCTAAAGACCTTACTTCATTAAACTTTTTTGTAAGATAAGTTAATGAAGTATTTATTTTTCCCAATAGTATTTGTCATTTTCATTTCTTGTGCTATTGAGAATTCAGAAAATTACCCTGTTAATTTGGTTTGGGAGGATAATTTTAAAGGCTCTAGTTTAGACACTAATTTTTGGAATATTTATATAGGAAATGGCTGTCCAGAACTATGTGGATTTGGAAACCATGAATTACAGTATTATACTAATGGTTCTTCAAATCTTAAGGTTGAAAATGGAAAGCTTACTATTTCTGCTTGCTATGATACAGTTTCTTCCCTTTTTAAGTCTGCAAAAATCACCACCAAAAACAAAGTTGATTTTCAAAAAGGATATTTAGAAGTCGTAGCAAAATTACCTAATGCTACAGGCACTTGGCCTGCCATTTGGATGCTCCCAACATTAGAAAGAGACTTGAATTGGCCATTAGATGGCGAAATTGATATTATGGAAAACGTAGGCTATGATTCTTGTAAAATTCTTGGAACAATACATACAAAGGCTTACAATCACACAATAAATACCCAAAAGTCAGATAGTATTGTAATAAATACAGCTCATCAAGATTTTCATACCTATGCTATTAACTGGACAGATTCTATCTTAGAGTGGTATGTAGACTCCGAATTATATAATAGTATTAAAAGATTACCCAACGATCAACACGAGCATTGGCCATTCGACAAACCTTTTCATTTAATACTTAATCAAGCAGTCGGTGGAGACTGGGGTGGTAGGTTTGGAGTAGATACTTCTGCATATCCCCAAGATTTTATAATTGAATCAGTAAGATTATTTAAGAGAATGCCAAAAAAATCTGTTTAAATAAAAGCTTTATAATTTGGATTTTTTTATTAATATCTACTTAAATCCCATATTATTCCATAATCATAATTTACTGAAGCGCCAGTAGTTGGGTCTATATTTGATTCATACTGAGAAGCACTAAGTTTTAATAATGTTCCACTAACAGAATCTATGTTAAATACTAGTGATGTGTCTTGTAAATTCATCTCTAACATATCATTTATTCTTGTCCAGGTACCATCTTCAGATGGATTATTATTGTAGTGAATTGTTAAATTTCCATCTGAAAAAATATCTAATCTACTTGGTTCAAGTGAGTCTGGGTGTACAATTTGCGTAAAAGAGGTGTCAATTAATGGAAATCCAAGAAGAGTCATGGTTAGATTTATATTAATTTCTTGAAATACCGAAGTCCAAGATCCAACTTGATCATAAATACATTCACCGCTTACAGTTGCTAAAGAGTCATAATTGACAGCATTAGGGTCTGTACAACCTTGATAGGTACAAGATCTGTCATCTGTAGTAGCTTCAGAGTTATAGTTAAAAGCATTTGGATCAGTACATCCTTCTTTTGCACAAGTGTTGAAGATTAATGCAATAATTAATGCAAAGGAGATTTTTAATAAACTGTTCATTTTTAATTTATTTGTAATAATAACGTGATTAAAGAAAAAAGGTTTGTTATTTTATTAAGATATACTTAAAAATTATTTTAATATTGATGAATAACCTGTCAAATGAATTACAGAATTGAAATTATATACAGCCAAAAAGATAAATTATCGGATAAAATATTACAATTTATTTTTGAGCTAAATCAGAAGAATATTCCTGCTCTAGGTTCATTTAATAATTTAAAACATGTTAAGGAAATTTACAATCATTCCCAGTTTACTGTTCTTTTTATTGTACAAGAAAAATTTGTTGGGTTTGCATTTGTAATGGACTTTAAAAGTGATTATAAATCTCTTAACTATAAGTATTTTAAAAATAATTTTAATAACTTTTTATATATCGATAGAGTTGCTTTTAAAGAAGAATTTCAAAGAAAAGGTTATGGCACTAAGCTTTATAATGAAATTTATAAAATTGCGAATAATTCAGACTTTCCATTATGTTGTGAGGTAAATACTATTCCTTTAAATAAACAGTCCTTAGATTTTCATCATAAGTTTGGTTTCGAAACTCTTGAAAAAGTGCCTTTTGGCGAAAAGCAGGTAGCTATGCTTTGTAAGTATTAGGACTATTTATAAACTTCTAATTTTTCTGTAAATACTTTATCCTTTGAAGTTATTACTATTTGATATATACCACTTCTAAAATCAGTTAAATTTATTCTATAGTTATTTTTACTTTCAATAATTTTTTCAGAAAATATCATATTTCCAATTACATCATAGACTTCTAATGTAGATGCGCTATGATTTGATGGTAGAATAATATTTGCAAATTCACTAGTCGGATTTGGATAAACTTTTATTTCTTTTTTGTTGAGTTCAATAGTATTTGTGACTATAGATCCATCTGTAGATTGTAATACATACTTAGTATCCAAATCTTGTATCCAAACAGCTACACCAAGATTTTGAAAATCTTCAATACTATGTTCGATTGCATGATCAATAGGTGTATCTGAATCTGGGGGTAAATTGTATAATCCATTGAAAGTGTAAGTTAAATTCACTGTAGTAGGATTATTAGGACCAGTTAAATTTGAAAGAGCTGTTCCATTAGCATCTGGAATCATTTTTTTCATAATATTATAAAATTCAATTTCTCCATTAACTGATGAATTGTTGTAGGTAGTTTTTTCATAAACTGCTGTATGTAAAACTAGATTATTCCATATTCCAGATGCATTGCAAAGTGGGTCAATATTCACAGAAACGTCAACAGTTTGCCCTCCAACTGAGTATTCAGCAGATAAATTAATAAAGGAATATAAATCTTTTGCGTCATCAAATTCTTGTTGCGTATAGCCAATAGGGTTAAATTGAACAATTCCATTATTTACAATTCTAGGGACTGTATTTATAGAGTAATATACTCTTCTTTGTCTACCTTCAAGAGTATAGTAAGGATCGCCTGGTGAAGGCCAACTCATTGGGTATTTAATAAGAGTATAGTCATTTTGATTAGTAGATAAAATATTGTGCAAGTCAGTATTTCCAGAAACTGAATATTGACTTGTAGAACTTACAAATGTTTCTAGCAATGGAATTCTTTGGGTAGATACATCAAAGACATGAAGATTTTTGTGAAGTGTGTCATTGGTATTGTCCATGTCAGATCCACCGTTTATAGAATCAGCCCATATTGCAATATCGTAGGTTCCTGGATTCACAGGGTTCCATAGAGTGGTAAAAGAAGTAGTATCGTCTTGGTAAGAACCAATATTTAAATTGGTAATATATTCAGATACTGTACTTGATCCGTTTACAGAGTAGTTTATTTTCATATTGCTAATGGTGTCTATACCCAAATTTCTAAATACTCCTTCTAATGAATAGGGTGCATCATTTATATGTAAGTAAGGATAATTGACTAATTCCACGCCACTAACGTCTAAAGAATTTTGAGCACCATAAGTAAATTCATAATAATAATTATCATTTGGTGAAGGATCTGTTCCTGCCAAATTTGATAGCGATGGAGAGCCGGTAACCATAACAGCATTGGCACTATCTAATTGTATTCCTGCAGTTATTGCAGGAGTAGCATTACTACTATGTCTTTGATCTACAATATATATTTTATTACTCCCTTCTTCTAAAACAATAGACCAATAACTCCAACTACCAGCAGTATAAGAAGAGAAAAATACCCAAAATTGTTGTCCTCCTAAATTTCCAAAAGTTTTGGTTACAATGTTGTCGTTACTTCCAGTTCCTTCAAGGCCCCATACCATCACAGAGTTATTAGGAATTGCAGGGTCAGGAATAGTTACATTACCAAAACCAGGAACTATTGTAGCATTTATGTCAAAGGTTAAAACACCAGATGATGAAACTTTAAACTGGTCTACCAAATTGTTGTTAAAAGTAAATGGAAAAGGAATACTGTCTATAACTGACCATACTGGAGAAGTACTGCCTGCAGGCAATAGAACTTTCCATGATGTATCTAATCCTGATCCAAAAGGATATTCATTGTCCATATTCAATCCACCGGGGTTACCGGTGGATGAACTAGGAGTGTAAAAATACTGTGCATGAATAGAATTAACTAATATTACTGTTAGGAATAAATAAAGAGTAATTCTTTTCATAACATATCTATTTTATTATTTGCAATTGTTTTGTAGTTGAAGTTCCATTGGAAACTAGAACAACATTATATATTCCACTATTTAGATGTGAAACATTTAAATTGTAATAGTCTAGACTAGAAGAAGCAGTAAATCTCTCAGAAATGACTATCTCTCCTAATAAATTTACTATTTTAATCTCTAGTTCTGAATCCTTATGTCCTTGAAAAGCTATTGTAGTAATATCACTAGTTGGATTAGGGAAAATCATAATATTACTTGCAGCCGTTAGATCACTATTTACATCAGTGACAAGAGATGCAGTAGTGGATTGTAAAATCTCTTTTGTAACATCGTCCTGTATCCAGACAGCTACCCCAAGATTCTCAAAGTCTTCCACTGTGTGATTTAACATGTGGTTAACTGGTGAATTAGCATCAGGTGGAAGTGTGTAATTACCTTGAAAAGTATAAGAAAAGTTTTCAACTACTTGTACTCCAGCCTGAAGAGGATTAATTGAATAACCACTTGCATTAGGAAGCATCTTTTTCATAACATTGGCAAATTCTATTTCTCCATTACTAGATGAATTGTTATAAGTAATGTATTCAAAAATTGCAGTATGCAATGTAAGATTATTGCTGTTCATATTTTCTAAAGGATCAATTGTAATGCTTATATCCACCGATTGTCCACCAATAGAATAATTTGCCGAAAGTGAGGTGAAAGAAGGAATAGCTGCAAAATCGTCAAAATCCTGATTGGTTAGTCCAGACGGATTGGCATCATAACCTCCATCAATTTCAAGTCTTGGAACAGAATTAACTCCATAAAATACACGTCTGTCGTAACCCTCATCTGTAAAATATGGATCACCATTTCCAGGCCAACTCATTTGGTACTTTAAAAGTGAATATTGCTCTGAATAATTGGATAGTACATTACCTAAATTAATATTCCCTTGTACACAAGGTCCACAAGTAGAACTTGTAAATACTTCAAACATAGGTCTTCTAGTTTCAAAAGAAGTAAATACGTTAACGGTACCAACAATAGTATCATTTGAAGGGTCCATATCGTTAGACCCATTAATATTACTTGCCCAAATTGCGATATCGTAAGTTCCTGAAGAGCTTGGATTCCATGTAGAAGAATGATCAAATGTATAATTATCGTAAGTATTAATCGTTAGGTTAGAGAGTGATTCAGTAACTGTTGTTCCACCATCAATCGAGTAATTGATATCCATTGAGGTAATTGTATTAGATCCTAAATTGGTAAGTTCACCAGAAATAGTAAATGGAGCATTTCCAAGAATTAAATATGGAAAAGTTGTAACAGCAACTCCAGCAGCATCAACAGCGTTTTGAGTACCATATATAAATTCATAATAATGATTATCATCAGGAAGGGCGCTACTTCCAGCAACATTTGATAAAGTAGGAGAACCACTAACCATAGTAGCAGTGGTTGCATCAATTTGGATACCTGCAGTCACTTGAGGACTTGCTGCAGAACTATGTCTTTGATCAACTATATAAATTTTATCAGTTCCTTCTTCTAAAACAATAGACCAATAACTCCAGCTTCCAGCAGTGTAAGAAGTAAA
>JAYNHP010000066.1:0-7571 GCA_038108155.1 Flavobacteriales bacterium
CTGCACAAACTGCGATTTTCAAAATTTCTAACCTTTAACGAACTATACTTCTATCAGTATTTGAAATACTTTTAATAAAAAGATCCATTTCTTTGATATCTTTAAATTTCGAGATAATTTCCTGTTTTGCGTCTTTAAGTTTGTTTTTTCTGAGGTACAAAATTTTATAAGACTCCTTTAATGCATCACTAGCTTCTTTAGAAAGATCCTGTCTTTGAATACCAATGGTGTTCAAGCCCCTTGGAATTGCAGGATTGCCGCTTACTCTTACATAAGCAGGCACGTCTTTAGTAATAATAGTTCCTAGAGCGCTAAAACTATAACTTCCTATATTGCAGAATTGGTGAACTAGTGTAAAACCGCTTAACCTTGCTCCCTTACCGACATTAACAACTCCAGCTACACCTGCATTATTCGTCATGACTATATCGTCTTCTAAGATACAATCATGAGCAACGTGAGTGTAAGCCATCAATAAATTATTGTTGCCAATTACCGTTTTCCCCTTTTCTTGAACTGTGCCTCTATTGATTGTTGATCCTTCTCTGATTTCATTATGATCACCAATTTCTAGATAAGTATCTTCTCCTTGATATTTAAGATCTTGTGGATCTCCTCCTACACTAGCAAAAGGATAAATAAGGTTATTTTTACCAATAAAAGTATTCTTATGAACAAAGACATTACCCTCGATGACGGTTCCAGATTGTATTTTTACATTAGGACCTATTACGGTATAAGGACCTATAGAAACACCATCATCTATTTCAGCAGATGAATCTATTTGAGCAGAAGAATGAATCATTTAGGACGATCAGCACAAAGCACAATTGCTGAACAAATGAACTTTTCTCCAACAGTTGCCTTACAATCAAATTTCCATATTCCTGCTTTTTCAGAAATTTTAGTTGATTCAAGTGTAAGTTTATCTCCTGGAATTACAGGATTTTTAAACCTTAATTTGTCTGCACCTACAAAATAATACATCGAGCCTTCTTCAGGAGTTTTATTCATTGAAACAAAACCCAATACCCCGGAAGCTTGAGCAAGAGCTTCTAAAATTAGAACTCCTGGCATGACAGACCTGTTTGGAAAATGACCAAGAAAAAAAGGTTCGCTATTTGTGATGTTTTTATAAGCTTTGATGTATTTATGTTCTTCAAGTTCTTCAACTCTATCTACAAGCAGGAAAGGATATCGGTGAGGTAGTAGTGTTTTTATTTTTTCAATATCAATCATTGAATTCTTTTTTTTGAATTGTAATATGTTTCAGCCATTTTGAGTGTTCTAAAACAACAGAGCCTCCAGAGTAAGCACCAGATTTCTTTATAGACCTAGTAATGTATGTCATTGGATTTATTCTTACGTTGTTCTCTATTTTAATATTATCAACAATTCCACAACCCCCCCCAATTAAGCAGTTTTCTCCAATGACCGTGCTACCTGCTATTGCAGTTTTTGCCCCTATAATGGTATTTTTCCCGATGTTGCAGTTATGAGCAATATGCACTTGATTATCTAGTTTAACCCCGCTGTTTATAATCGTAGTACCCAAAGATGCGCGATCTATTGTGCAGGAAGCGCCAATTTCTACATTATCTTTGAGCTCTACAGACCCGAGGTGTTCTATTTTTTCCCAAGAATCAGAGGTTTTTGCAAAACCTAAGCCATCGGAGCCTATTACTGAATTCGCATGAATGATATTTTTTTTTCCAATCCTTACAGAATGGTAAAGACAAATATTTGGGTGAAGATAGGACTCTTCTCCAATAAAAACATTATCTCCAATAAAGGATCCGGAATTTATTTTAGTACCTTTTTCGATTAAAACATTTTTACCAATAAAAACATTTTGTCCAATGTCTATGCCATTATTTAAATGAAAATCAGCATAGTTTTCATTTGAAATCTTTTTCCTTAAATTTTTAGAGAACAACTGAGTTAACTTCGCATAAGACTCATGAGGGTTTGCCACTAGGATATAGTCTACTGGACAATATTTTGTAAATTCTTTGGAAATAAGAACAGCGGAGGCAGATGTTATCTCAAGATCTTTTTTAAATTTTTTGTTGTAAATAAAAGATATACATTCGTCATTAGCTTCCAATAAAGTACTGATTTTAGAAATATTTTTTGAGCCATCCCCGGTTAATTGTCCACCGAGAAAAGCTGCTATTTCTGAAAGCTTAAAGGACTCTTTGGACAAACTTTATTTTTACTTTTGTTCTTTATTTATAAGATCAACAACTTCAGGAGTAAGATTTACTTTTTCATCAGACCTGTCAAAAGCTAAAAGGGCTTGAGAGTTTAAAAGCATTTTAATTTTTTTAGCCTTTATCAATTCATTTACAACTTTTTGAACCGCTTCAGCTTGGTCAGCTTGAAGTTTTTGAGTTACCTCTTGTTCTTTAGCTTGAATTTGTTGGGAAAGTAACTGAATGCTTTGGTACAAAGTTTGAATTTTTTTTAACATTTCTTCTTTCTCAGAATCAGAAAGGGTTGCTTCATCTTTTTTTAACTTCTCTGCTAGTTTAATTCTTTCAGAATCTTTGGTCTGAGCTTCATCTGTTAACTCTTTATAATCAGAAGATTCTCTCAAGTCATCTATTCTCTCTCTTGCAAGATCCGTACCCAAGAAAATAGCTTGATAATCAATCACTGCAATTCCTTCTAGTAGCAAAGCAGAGTTTCCAAAAAACAAAATAGAGGAAAAAACTATTAAATTTTTTATATATTTCATATTAACTCCTTTCTTAAAAAATATTGTAAATCAAAAAGAACAGAAGTTTACCTTTTTGAAAGAATATTTTCCTATTTTTTTTAAAATTGTGTACCTATCTCAAATTGGAAAGTTTCTGTTCTATCATCTGGAGAATCATTGAAAACTGAAGCAATAGCGAAAGATAATGGGCCAAGAGCAGTTATCCAAGTTAATCCAATCCCAAGAGAATAGCGCAATTCAGATAAATCTAATTCAAAGCAATTTATTTCATAAAATTTGCAGCCATCACTAAATACATTTCCGTAATCAAGAAAAACCGACCCTCTTATGGATCTTGGATCTGGTACAAAATTAAGAGGGATAATTAAGTCAAACCCCCCAGTAAGGCTATACGGTCCACCTACAGGTCTTGGATAGCTAGGACCATAGCCAGTGTTATATGATGCCTTTGGACCCAAATAATTTTGCTTGAACCCTCTTACAGATCTCATTCCTCCAGCATAAAAATGTTGATACGGAGGAGCTGTTTCTGTATCTTCATATGTAAATAATGCTCCAATTCTAGATCTATATCCAAAAATTAAGCCTCTTGGTAAAGGTTTAAAAAGTTTTAAGTCATGTATGAAACGACCGTAATTTAAGTTACTACTTGGTAAAGTAAGGCTTAATGAAATAGTATTGCTCATTCCGCTTGTAGGAAACAATCCTCTATCAAGTGTAACTTCGGCCCAACTTATTGCAGCTGTTACAGTATCAAAGTCAAAACCTTCTGAATTGTAAAAATCTTGAAGTTGCCTAGAACTATACAAATTTGTCTTTAGCTGAGTATTATCTATTTCTAGAGAAAGACTCAGTTGTTCTATTTCACTTACTGGTAATTTAAAACTTACGTTACCTCCATAGGAGTCTGTATTGTATGCAGCAATATTAAAATTACCATAATCTGTTTTTCTATAATAAGCACCATAGCCAAGGCCGATTCCATCTATAGTAAAATATGGATCAAAAAAATTAAAAGAGATATCTTGTCGCCATTCGCTATAGTTAATTCCTACAGATACTGAATTTCCTGTGCCAAATGCATTTTTTTCGGAATAATTTGCTCCCAAACTTAATCCATATGCTCCATATCCTAAAGACCCTCCTATAGATCCTGAATACTGTTCTTCAACTGTAAATAAAATATCAACTTCATCTTGAGATCCTGGAACTTGTTTTTTTTCATAATCTACATTTTTAAAAAAACCTAATCTATTTAATCTTAGTTTTGAAGTTTCAAGAAGATTGTTTGAAGCCCAGCTTTTTTCCATCTGGCGCATTTCTCTTCTTAGAACAATATCATGTGTTCGCTCATTACCTTCAAATTCTATTCTATTAACCATTGTTCTTTGTCCTGGGTCTACAAATAATGTGAGGGATACTGTTTTATCTTCTTCATTTATGTCTTTTGCAGTTGAAACTTCAGCATTTGTATAGCCTAAGTTTTCTAATAAATAAGTAATATTATCTTCTGTGGACTTAAGAATGCCTTCTATGTAGATCTCATTTATTGGAATTGCAATTAAGCTTCTTACAAATAATTCCTTTTCTTCTAAATCACCTGCTAACTTTACTTCGTCAACTTTATAAACATCTCCCTCGTTAACTTTTATAGTTAAGTACAAATTCTTTTTATTTTTTGATATGGATACTATTGTGGAAACTACATCAAATTTTAAATAGCCATTATTTTTATATAATGATTCTAAAGTTTCTAAATCTCCCTTGAGATTTTCTCTGGAATAACCAGAGCCTCTACTAAATACAGAAAGCCAGTTTTTTTCTTTTAATTTAAATTCATCAAGAATTTCTTCGTCGGTAAAAACTGAATTACCTACAATATTTATTTTAATCAAAGAAGCAGACTGCCCTTCATCAATTATCACTGATAATTTAATTCTATTTTTTGGCAGGTTCTCAGTCTTTACTTCTACAGAAGCAGAATATTTTCCTTGAGATGAATATTGTCTTTCAAGCTCAACACTCAAGCTTTCAAAAACAGATCTCTTGTAAAGAGATCCCTCAGAAATTCCAGATTTTTTTAGCCCATCCAATAATGCTTCAGTTTTAATTTGTTTATTTCCTTCTATGAAAATTTCATCAATTGTAGGCCTTTCGACTAAATCAATAAGTAGAGCATTTCCATCACGCCCTAGTTTTATATCATCAAATTTTCCTGTTTCGAAAATTGAAAGGGTGACTTCTTTAAATTTTTCAGCATCGATTACATCGCCAAGTCCTAAGGGCATCACTGCAAAGACACTACCTGCAGAAACTCGTTGCAGCCCAGTAATTCTTATATCGTCAATAACCCAGGAGTTTTTTTCTTGAGTAAAAGAGAAGGAGGAAAAAGCGATTAAAAATATAAATAAACTTAATCTCATAAACCTAAAATCCTAGAAAGATCATTATAAAAAACGAAAATGAAAATAAAGAGAATAATAACCGTTCCTATTTTATAGAAAAAATCTAAAAGCCAATCTGGTAAATCTCTCTTGATTAATTTTTCAATAGTAAGAATTAAAGCTTGTCCTCCATCTAGAACAGGTAAAGGTAGAAGATTAACAATGCCCAAGCTAATACTTATGAATGCAATCAAATATATAAAGGAATACAAGCCTCCATGAATAACTGATTGTCCAGCATATTGCCCGATCATGACCGGTCCTCCTAAATTTTTAGGAGAAATTGAACCAGAGACCATTTTCCCGATAAATAAAATTGAGCTTTGAATTACCTCATAAGTTTGCTCAAAAGAATTAGTAAAGGATTTTAAAAAACCATATCTCGTAAACTTTCTTAAATCTGATTTAAGAATATACGATGATGTAATTCCCATTTGCCAGTTGAAGCTATCTTCATACAAAACAGGTTTGATTTGTAAATCTATTTTTTTATTATTTCTTAAAACTGTTATTTGCATTTCCTTGCCGTCTGAATCATTAACTAGCTTTTTTATCTCTGACCAAGAAGAAATATTTTTATTATTTATTTGAATGATTTTATCACCAGCAACTAACCCCCCTTTTTCGGCTGGGCTTGATTTAATCACTGCCCCAATAATAGGTTCGAGAGGAGGAACGATTCCTAATATTAATAAAAAATTTGACGGTTGTTCGGTATTTAACCAATTTTTGATTTCAAATTTGTGCGTAGAGAAGTTTTCTCCTCGTTTTATTTCTAAAGAAATTGTACCTGTGTCTCCTAGCCTTTTGGAAAGAGCAACTTGAGCGTCTGAATAGGAAGAAATTTTAGTGTTATCTATTTCTAAGATTTCATCATTTTTTTGTAAGCCAAGTATTTGAGCATCAGAATTTGGTAAAACATCACCTATGATTGGGGAAATTTTGTAAACTCCATATAAATTTATAGAAAAAAATATTACCAATGCCAAAAAAAAGTTAAACAAAGGTCCGCCTAAAGTTATTAAAAGTTTTTGGTAATATTTTTTTGAACTATAAGAATCACTTTCTAGAGACTTGTCTATGGGTTCTTCTCCATGCATTTTGACATATCCTCCAAAGGGCAAAATTCTTAAATTAAAGGTTGTATTATTTTTTGTTTGCCAGCATTTAATAGATCTTCCAAATCCAATAGAAAAGTCCAATACTCTTACTCCAAAAAGCCTAGCAAAGAAAAAATGACCAAGCTCATGAATGAAAACAATAATAGAGATTAGAGTTAAAAAAGAGAGTATGTAAGTTAAAAAAGTCATTTAATAAGTTGTTTTGAAAGGTGGTTAGATATTTTTATTGCTTCCTCATTAAAATCTTGAATTGCATCCAATGTTACAGAATTCAACTTTATATTGTTTTTGTCAGCATAGTCTAAAACTTCTGAGATAAGTCTATAAATATCAAGAAATTTTATATTGTCCATCAAAAAATGATTTACAGCTACTTCATTTGCAGCGTTTAAAAAAATTGGCATTCCCTTACCTGCCTCTATAGCAAAGTAAGCAAAATCTAACGATGGAAACTTTATTCGATCTATTTTTTTAAAAGTAAGTTCACTTAGCATGCTTATATCAATTCTTTCTAAGCCATTTTCAAAGATTTTGGGATAAGAAAGCCCATATGAAATAGGTATTTTCATATCTGGCTTCGCCATAGAGGCTAAAATTGTTCCATCATCAAACTCAACGAAAGAATGAATTAAGCTTTCAGGATGAATAATTGCTTCAATTTTTTTATGATTTACTCCAAACAAAAACTTAGCTTCAATTATCTCTAGCGCCTTATTCATTAGGGTTGAAGAGTCAATTGTAATTTTTTTTCCCATTTTCCATACTGGATGATTTAAGGCCTGATTTTTAGTTATTGCCTTAAATTTATTTCTAGGTAAAGAGTGAAATGGACCTCCTGAGCATGTAAGTATAATTTTTGAAATACTGTCTAATTCTCGTCCGTTGATAATCTGGTGAATTGCACAATGTTCAGAATCAATTGGAATGATTTGAGCTCCATGTTTTTTTGCTTCATTAACTATAAATTCTCCAGCCATTACCAAAGGTTCTTTATTAGCTATTAAAACCTTCTTTCCTGATAGGATGGAATGATGAATTAGCTCAAAACCATCCGATCCTGATATTGCAGCTACTACCGTATCTACATTATTACTAGAAATTAATTTTAGAAGATCATTTTTATTTATAAGTCTCTCAGAAGTTAATTTGCCTTCTAACTTTTCTATGTATATTTTTGCTTTCTTATGTCTTTTTGCTTGTGCCTTTGCAGACTCTATATTAGAGAGAGCGACTAAGCAGGCAACTTCATATTTTTCTTTATTTTTTTCAATAACCTCAAGAGAG
>JAYNHP010000067.1:0-7079 GCA_038108155.1 Flavobacteriales bacterium
ACCAACACCAGCTATAATTCTAGTTGTACAAATTGATCCTGGTCCAATTCCTGCTTTTATTGCGTCAGCACCAGCTCGAACAAGATCTAGTGCTGCCTCTCCAGTCGCAATATTACCTACCACAACATCTAGGTTTGGATATCCTTTTTTTACATCTTTTAATAAGTTTATTACCCCTTTTGAATGTCCATGGGCGGTATCGATAACTATCGCATCAACACTCGATTTCACCAAAGCTTCAATTCTATCAAAAGTATCTTTGGATACCCCTACAGCGGCAGCAACTCTCAATCTGCCAAATTTGTCTTTACAGCTATTTGGATGCTGCTTTACTTTGATGATATCTTTGAATGTGATTAACCCTACTAAAAAACCATTTTCATCAATAACCGGTAATTTTTCAATTTTATGATTTTGAAGAATATTTTCTGCTTTTACTAAATCAACATCTTCATTTGCAGTAACAAGATTTTCTGTCGTCATTACATCTGCAATTTTTTTATTTAGTTTTTTTTCGAATCTTAAATCTCTATTTGTTACAATGCCTTTTAACTTTCTTTCTTTGCTTATTACCGGAATTCCTCCAATTTTGTTTTCAGCCATTAATCTTAAAGCATCTCCAACTAAAGCTTCTTCGTTTAGTGTAATAGGGTCTAATATCATTCCACTTTCAGATCTTTTAACCTTTCTAACCTCATTAGCTTGTCTTTCAATAGACATATTTTTATGAATAACTCCAATTCCACCTTGTTGAGCAATAGAAATAGCTAGTTCATGCTCTGTAACAGTATCCATAGCAGCAGAAATTATAGGTGTATTTATAACTATATTTCTAGTAAATTTAGAACCCAAATCTACCTCATGAGGTAAATTTTCAGAGTAAGCAGGTACCAAAAGAACGTCGTCGTAAGTTAATCCTTCTCCAATAAATTTTTCTTTATTATCTAGCATAAAACAAATGAAAGTTTTGCAAATTTAGAAAAATACTTCTATATGAAAGATATCAGTGTTGTATTTAAGACATATTTAACATTTAAAGTTTTTTTTAATAATTGTAGACATTTTCACCATCAATTATTGTGTAGAGAACTTTAGTATTTAAAATATCGTTTTCGTCTTGACTTAAAATCTCAGTGTTTAAAACTACCATATCTCCAGATTTCCCAATTTCTAAACTCCCTTTTTCGGTTTCCTCAAAGTTTGCAAGTGCAGCCCAAATAGTCATACCTTTAAGAGCATTAATTCTAGTTAAAGCTTCGTTTTTTTGAAATCCACTTAATGGTTTTCCTAAATTATTTTTTCTAAAAACCGCAGCATAAAATGTATAAATAGGATTTATCTTTTCAACTGGAAAATCGGTTCCAAGAGCAATTAAAAAATTTTGTTCCAAAAGTGTTTGGTACTGATAGCATTCTTTTAATCTTTTTTCACCAAGTCTTAGAGCAGCCCATGAATAATCAGAAGTAGCATGAGTAGGTTGAACAGAGGGAATTATATTGTATTGATTAAAAAAGATTATATCATTTGGATGAATGCATTGAACATGTTCTACTCGCCATCTTAAATCATTAGATGATTCTAGAATTTTAGCATAGGATTTTAAAACCGTTCTATTGGTGGAGTCTCCTATAGCATGGGTACATGCTTGAAAACCTGTTTCTTTAATTTTAGAAAGTTTTTCTTCATAATTTTTTTGATTTTGTAATAGCATCCCATATGTATTTTTCTGGTCAGAATAAGGTTTTAAAAGACAAGCTCCTCTAGACCCCAAAGATCCATCTGCAAAAAACTTAAAAGAACGAACATTTAACTTATTTGTCTTGTATGGCTCTGCCATAGTATCTAAATAGTACTTTAAATTATTCTCATTATCCGAAAGCATTGCAAACACTTTTATTTTCAATTCTTTTGTTCTGTGGAGTTTGTCAATAAGTTCTACATCTTCTTTGTTGAGACCTGCAATATCAACTGTAGTTAGTCCCAGAGATATACAATCTTCTTGGGCTTTTAGTAAAGCCTTTTTTTTGGAAGATTCATCCGGTTTAGGAATTTTTTCCAAAATCAAACTCATTGCATTATCCACAAATAAGCCAGTGATTTTGTGATCAATTTTTTCAATATAACCTCCTTCGAGCGTCGTATCTAATGCAACTTTTGCAGTTTTAATAGCCATTTCATTTGCCATAATAACGTGTCCATCTATTCTGTGAAGAACAATATTCAAATCTTTAAAATGCTCATTCAATAGATTGTTATTTGGCCAGTTTTTGTCTTTCCACTGGTTTTGGTCCCATCCGTATCCAATTAGCCAGTTTTTGTTTTGTTTATCTTTATTTTTTTTAAGAATATCAATTGTTTCTTCAAAAGAATTGGCACTTGAAACATCTACCATTCCTTGCTGAAGCCCATACGCTAGAAAGTGACAATGTGCATCTATAAATCCAGGATATGCAAACATGCCCTTTAAATCTACCATTTCATTGGAGGAATATTTATTTAATATTTGATCGTTTTTTCCAAGAGCTAAAATTTTTCCGTTTTTTATGGCAATAGCTTCATAAACGTTATAGTTATCATCCATTGAAAAAATAGTTCCGTTGTGGGAGATGAAATCTACTTCAATTTTTTCTTTGCATGCTACTAAAAAAAACATAGTAACAATTACAGATATTCTATTAAGTTGGATGTTTTTTAAATTGATCATACATTAAATTTATTACAATTATTAGAAATAACAGCCCAGGAACTTTATATCTAACAAGTGCTCCAATAACTGGCGTAGAAATTCCAGTTAAGATAAAAAGCATGATAATAAAAAATAAAGAGTTCCATAAGACATTTTTAACATCTTGTTTTATTTTAATTTTTAAAAAAAGTATTTTGAATAACAAATATAAAACCGTTAAATACAATAAAATGTTTTCTATCAATGGAAATAGCTGCAATAAATTTTTTATGTTGTTTGGAAAAGGTCTAAAAAAACCATTGATTAAGCCCATTGGGATAGCTTTAAGTAATGAAGTTATACTTGGTTCAATTGGGATTATTTTGTAAGCACTACCAGTATCAAATAATTCACTCAACGTTATAAAGTCATTTTGCTTTTGAGAAAGAATTTTTAATGGGTTATAACTGTTATTTAATTTCCCCATCGCAAAAATTATAATTAAAATAATTACACATATTGTAAATATTATTCTAAGAGGTTTAAATTTTGTTTTTTCAGAAATTATATAAGAAATTAAAGCCGGGAAAAAGCAAATAAAAATATAAAACTTAACCTTAAAAATAATTAGTGCAGCTAATATAAATGAACTTATATTTATCCATTTTTTTCTTCTTTTAACAATAAGAGAATTAAGTATTAGTCCAAATGATAAAATTATCAACGGTTCTTTTAATATCCCAGAGCTCCAAAGAAAAATACTCGGAAATAATAACAATGACCAAAATAAAATCTTTGGATTTTTAAATTTGAATTTAACTATCAAACTTTTAAATATTAAATATTCACCGACAAAAGCCATTAAAATAAATGTGATGGAGTTAAAAAAATAATTTTTTAGTCCTATTATATTTAAAATTGCATTTATCTTAATTAAGAGTCTAGACTCATTCATTAATGAGTTTTTATAAGACGTATCCCAATTATTCATTTCCATAAAATAATTAAATGAAAAATATTCTCTATTAAAATCTAAGCCTAGAATGATTTTAAAAAAATCTATTGGATTTTTAAAGAAAGAATGATAAAGTACTAAGCTGTCATCGTAATATTTAAATATATCTGCTGAATGTCTTTGGGTATAATACTTTGTGTATATATAATATAGAATAATCCCACCAGAAAGTTTTAAGAAAAAAGCACCAAAGATTTCAGTCCTTGAAATACTATTGGAATTGAAAAATTTTAGTTTAAAAATTGCAATTATAATTAAGCAGATATAAATAATAGGCGTCAGTGGGATATCTTAATTTATCCAATTTATAAAAAATATGCAAAGCATATATTATAGTATATAAAATTTATTTCCTGTATGGAATCTTTGTCATTTTCTTATTTAAAATTAAATTTTTTTGCATTTAAGTACAATAATTACAAAACTGAATATAATGTTAGTAAATCAATAATATTTTGAGCGCATCCTTTCATTCTTTAATTATTTTTGTTGCTTAAATTTAAATATGTCTAATTATCCGCAAAATAAACCAGCCACTGCTGAACAAGCAGTTGAGTTGGGATTAAAAAAAGAAGAATTTACCCACATTTGTGAAATTTTAGGTAGAACTCCTAACTTTACAGAATTAAGTATTTACTCTGTAATGTGGTCTGAACATTGCTCTTATAAAAACTCAATATTTTGGCTTAAAAAATTACCTAAAGACGGTCCTCACATGTTGGTGAAGGCTGGTGAAGAAAATGCCGGGTTGGTAGATATTGGCGATGGACTTGCTTGTGCATTTAAAATAGAGTCACATAATCATCCTAGTGCTTTAGAACCATATCAAGGAGCAGCAACTGGTGTTGGTGGTATCAATAGAGATATCTTTACAATGGGAGCTAGACCAATTGCTCAAATGAACTCTTTAAGATTTGGTCCTTTTGAAAATACTAGAACTAAATGGCTTTTAAAAGGGGTAGTCAAGGGAATTGGAGACTACGGAAATTCTTTTGGAATACCTGTACTTTCTGGTGAAGTTTCTTTTGACGAAAGCTATGACCAAAATCCTTTAGTTAATGCATTTTCTGCAGGTATAATGAATGTTGATGATTTAATTTCAGCTACTGCAACAGGAGTTGGTAATCCAGTATTTATAGTTGGTTCCTCAACTGGAAAAGATGGTATTCATGGAGCTGCCTTTGCATCTAAAGATATGACAGAAGATTCAATGGATGATTTGCCTGCAGTGCAAGTTGGCGATCCTTTTCAAGAAAAATTATTATTAGAAGCTTCTTTAGAATTGTCTAAAACGGATGCAGTAGTAGGAATGCAGGATATGGGTGCTGCAGGAATAACATGTTCTTCCTCCGAGATGAGTGCTGCTGGAAATGTTGGAATGAGGATAGATTTAGATAAGGTGCCTACAAGACAATCGGATATGAAAGATTGGGAAATACTGCTTTCTGAATCTCAAGAACGAATGCTTGTGGTAGTTGAAAAAGGAAAGGAACATACAGTAAAAGAAATTTTTGATAAGTGGGACTTAAATTGTGAACTTATTGGAGAAGTAACAGAAGGTGATTTACTAGAATTTTATAAAGATGGGAAATGTGTAGCTAGTCTTCCACCGTCTTCTTTAGTTTTGGGTGGAGGAGCTCCGCAATACCAAAGGGATTACAAAGAACCTTCTTATTTTAAAAAATACCAAGAGTTTGATATTAAGGATGTGATAGAGCCAGATAACTTGGTTGAAGTTGGTGAATTTCTTTTTAGTCAACCAAATATTGCTTCTAAAAAATGGATATATGAGCAGTACGATAGTATGGTTGGAACCAATAATGTTTCTACCAATCATCCATCTGACGCTGGGGTTGCTTTAGTTAAAGGCACAACAAAAGGTATTGCAATGTCTGTAGACTGTAATTCAAGATATGTTCATGCAGATCCAGAAAAAGGTACAGCAATTGCTGTTTCTGAAGCTGCTAGAAATATTGTAGTTACAGGTGGAAAACCATCCGCTATAACCAACTGTTTAAATTTTGGAAATCCATATCATCCAGAATCCTATTGGCAATTTGTAGGTGCTATTCAAGGTATGTCAAAAGCATGTGAGAAATTTTCTACACCTGTTACGGGAGGTAATGTGAGTTTTTACAATCAATCTATTGTCAATGGAAAAGAAGTTCCTGTTTTTCCTACTCCTACCATAGGGATGATAGGTCTCATGGAGGATGTTAGAAATATTATGAGCTTAGACTTTAAATCTAATGCTGACCATATATTTTTAATCGGAAAAGTAGTTGAGGATATTGCTTCATCTGAATACTTAGTAAAATATCATAAAATAAGTGCTTCTCCAGCACCATATTTTGATTTGGATGAAGAATTTAATCTTCATGAATGTGTTTCCAATATCATCACTAAAAAACTTATTAATGCAGCACACGATTGTGCAGACGGTGGGCTATTTGTAGCATTAGTTGAAATGGCAATGTCTTCTAATTTAGGATTTGAAATTTCTACGCTAAATACAATTAGAAAAGACGCATTTTTATTTGGAGAATCTCAAGGAAGAGTAGTGGTGACTGTTAAAAGTAAACAATTAGATTCTTTCAAAAGTGAAATGAAATTAAGTGGAGTTCCTTACGTCTCTTTAGGGAAGGTAACCACGGATCTAAATATTGTAATTGATAGTATTAGTTTTGGATCTGTAGATAGTCTTAAAGAAATTTCTGAAAACGTTATTAAACTCTAATTCTTTTTACTAATTTGTAATTAAATTTAATTTATGATATACATCAACATATTTTTATATTCCGTAGCAATTTTTTTATTGCTAAAATCTGTTATGATCATTCCAGAACGTCAAGCTTGGGTTATACAAAGACTAGGAAAATTTAACAGAATTTCAAAGCCTGGTTTAAAACTAAAGATTCCTTTCATCGAAGTTATTGCCTCAAAAGAAAATTTAAGAATTCAGCAGTTGGATGTAGACGTGGAAACTAAAACTTTAGATGATGTTTTTGTTATTTTAAAAATTTCTGTTCAGTACAGAGTTATAGACAACAAAGTTTACGAAGCGTTTTATGAGTTAGATGATCCTCATGGTCAAATTGCTTCTTACATATTTGATGAAGTAAGAGCTGAAGTTCCAAAGTTAGGCTTAGATGATGTTTTTGGTAAAAAAGATGACATTGCTTTGGCGGTTAGAGAAAATATTTCTTCTCAGATGGGTCAATATGGATATAAAATTGTTAAAACACTTATTACAGATATTAATCCAGATGAATTAGTTAAAGCATCTATGAAGTAAAGAATTCCAAAAACCTTATAAAACTCCTTTCCCATATAATATAATGAACACAACAAGCAGAACAATAACAGGAGCTATAGCAATAATTCTCGGAGCAATACTAA
>JAYNHP010000067.1:7089-7489 GCA_038108155.1 Flavobacteriales bacterium
ATATTACACCAGATCAATTCGTAAAAGCCTCGAGGAAGAAACTCAATGCAGCCATGAGAGATAAAGAATCAGCTTTTCAAGAAGCAGAGGGCGAAAAAATTAGAATTGTTAAACGAGCTGAGGCAGAAGCTGATTCAAAAAGGTTATCAGGTGAAGGAATTGCACAGCAAAGACTGGAAATTGTTAGGGGGTTTAAAGAATCTGTGGAAGATTTTCAAAAAGCTTTACAAGATGTAGATCCTCAAGAAATCATGCAATTTGTTTTAATGACCCAATATTTTGATACTTTAACCGCAATTGGTGCTAATGAAAATAATAATACAGTTATGGTTCCTCACACACCAGGAGGAATGAAAGATTTTCAACAACAAATTATTGAGGGCACTTTTGTTGGTAAAGA
>JAYNHP010000068.1:0-7477 GCA_038108155.1 Flavobacteriales bacterium
ATAATTCTTTTTGTTTTTCTATATGAACTTTTTTTCCTTGAGGTACTTCTTTAACCACTTCTTTAACTTCTGTCTTTGGCATTTCATTCATCTTCTTTTTATGTTCGTCCAAAAAAGATTGCCTATTCTTTTTATCTAACCTTTCTTTATTTTTATTTTTAAAAAAAGCAAAACCATTTTTTAAAACCTTTGAAAATTGATAAGAAAGATTTACTAGCGCATCTTGAAAATTTGATATTAGATTTTTCCAAGATAAATTTACTGTTAGAGTGAAACTTACTAAAAGAAGAAAGACAGTCACAATTGTCGACCCAATTATTGCTAGATAAGGAATTAAAAAGTTTTTAATGGAAAGTCCTATGAAACCAGAAGAACTTTCTGGGTAGAAATTATTATTAGGATTTAAATGAATGGAAATTAATGTTGATAAAGAAAAAGAAGTAAGAATAAAACCTATTGAAAAAAATATAATTTTTTTTAAATTAAATCCTGTCTTTTCTGTTCTTTCACTAAAAAGATATTTTATTGGGATCCAAAAACATGGAATCAATATTAACCAAGCAGTAATTCCTAGGAGCCAATAACTAATAAAGGATAAATAAGCGCCAATTAAACCTATACTGTTTGAAAAATTACCTGTAGAAACTGTATCAAACTCTTTTTGATCTGAAGGATTATAAGTCCACAAAGATATTAGGAAGATTATTCCTACCAATAACAGAAATAAAACTGAAATGTCTGTAACTATTCTTTTGGCGGCAGAAGAAATACTCAATGAGTTAATGAGGTTAGAAAATGATGAAGATACTCGTTTGTCTGCCACGTTATCTTTGTATAATGTCGTCATTATAACTTCTACAACGATGACAGATACAAATAATTTAATAATTCTTGGTTCTGGGCCAGCTGGGTATAGTGCGGGAATTTATGCAGCTAGAGCAGGACTTGATCCGATATTAATAACAGGTCTAGAAATAGGAGGTCAACTCACTACAACCACCGAAGTAGAAAACTGGCCTGGCGATGCTCACGGATTAATGGGGCCTGATTTAATGGAAAGAATGAAAACGCATGCAGAAACTTTTGGAGTGAAAATAATAAATGATCATATTGATGAAGTTTCCTTGTCATCTAAGCCTTTTTTACTTAAGGGCAATAATGAATATCTAGCTAATTCTCTTATCATTGCTACAGGTGCGTCCGCTTTATATTTAGGGTTAGATTCAGAACAAAAATATTTGGGACGAGGGGTAAGTGCCTGTGCTACCTGTGATGGTTTCTTCTACAAAGATAAAGAAGTTTGTGTAATCGGAGGAGGAAATACTGCTGCCGAAGAAGCTTTATATTTATCTAATATTTGTTCTAAAGTTCATCTTATTCACAGAAGAGATAAATTGAGGGCCGAACAAATCTTGCAAGATAGAATTTTTGAAAAAGAAAAAGAAGGAAAAATAGAAATTCATTGGAACTCTCAACTCAAAGAAGTTTTAGGAGACGAAAATTTAGTTTCAGGCATATCTTTAGATTCTGGAAAAGAAATAAAATTAGATGGAGTTTTTATAGCTATTGGTCACAAACCAAATACAGATATTTTCACTACCCAGCTAGATATGAAAAATGGCTATATAACAATTAATTCTGGATTGAATGGAAATGTAACTCAAACAAGTATTGAAGGAGTTTTTGCTTCTGGCGATGTAGCAGATTCTGTTTATCGTCAAGCAGTTACTTCAGCAGGATCTGGTTGTATGGCTGCACTTGATGCGCAGAAATATCTAGAAGAAAACTTTTAATTCTTAATTCAATTATCAATATCATTCATGAGATTTCTGAAACTAGAAAAGAGAAATAAAATCTCTTATATCACTTTTACGAGAACTAAATCATTAAATGCTTTAAACAGCCAAACTCTTAGAGAGTTAATTAATTTAAATAAAGAACTTGAAAATGATGTAAATACAAAAGTTATTGTATATCGCTCTGAAGGAAAAAATTTCTCTGCGGGAGCAGATATCAAAGAACAACAAAAAAACTTATCTAAATTACAAATCTGGAAATCAAATTTAGGAAAAGAAGCCATAGAATCAATTTTAAAATTAAATCAAATTACAATAGCTTCCTTAAGAGGATTCTGTTTAGGTGGAGCAGCATGTATTGCCACAGCTTGTGATTTTAGAGTTGCCTCTGAAACTACTCAAGTTGCCTATCCTGAAATCGATCTTGGAATGAATCTCAATTGGTTTGGTCTACCCTTGCTCTTGAGACTTATAGGACCTTCAAAAACAAAAAAAATGGTTATTAGCGGAGAGATAGAAAATGCTAATGATCTTTATAAATGGGGATTTGTGGATGAGCTATTTAAAGATGAAGAATTGGATAAAAAGACAATAGCTTTTGCAAAAAAATATGCATCCAAGCCTCCATTACCTTCGCAAATGATAAAAAGAAGTGTCAATGCCTTAACTTATCAAGCTGATCAAGCGATTATGCATATGGATTACGATCAGTTTCTCTTAGCCAGAGAATTTCAAAAAGAATGAATTTAACTGATTTTATCTAATCTTTGTTTAGATGACTGATATTCAGAAACTAATTTATCAACGGTATCCTTAACAGAAGTAATTTCCTTAATTGATCCAATACCTTGACCTGATCCCCAAATATCTTTCCAAGCTTTTTTTGAATTATCTCCGGAAAGGCCAGAACTTCCAAAATTCATATCATTTTTATCTGCATGAGGAAGATTATCTGGATCTAGTCCGGCATTAATTACACTTGGTTTTAAATAATTTCCATGGACTCCAGTGAAAGTTGGACTGTACATTATGTCTTTGGCGGCGCTATCTACTATCATTTGTTTATAGCCTGGAGAAGCATTTGCTTCTTTAGTAGCGATAAATCTAGTTCCAATATAAGCATAATCTGCTCCCAAGGCTTGTGCAGATAATACTGAAGAACCTTCAGAAATACTTCCAGACAAAGCAATTGGACCATCAAAAAACTCTCTTACTTCTCTTACTAAAGCAAACGGACTTAATGTCCCTGCATGGCCTCCGGCTCCGGCACAAACCAAAATAAGTCCATCTGCACCCTCATCTACCGCTTTTTTTGCATGTCTGACATTTATTACGTCATGCATTACAACGCCACCGTAACTATGTATGGAGTCAACAACAAATTTTGGAGCTCTGAGACTTGTTATAACCATAGGTACTTTATGTTTTACACAAACATCTACGTCATGTTCAAGCCTATCATTTGAACTATGACAGATTTGATTTACAGCAAATGGCGAAACAATTTCGTTTGGGTTATCTTTTTTGTATTTTTCCAACTCTGAAGATATTTTTACTATCCATCTTTCAAGTTCTTCGGCTGGTCTTGCATTTAAAGCAGGGAATGAACCAATAACTCCAGCTTTGCACTGAGCAATTACAAGCTCAGGATAAGAAATAATAAAAAGAGGCGCAGCTAATACTGGCAATCTAGTATCTTTAAATAAATCTGAGACTGACATTATTGGTTAGCCACCCAAAAAACTATAATTCCTGTTATTGCAAGAATAATTAAAACAGACATATACGAATCTAATTTACTATCTTCATTAGCTATCTTTTCATTGTAGTTATTCTCTTTAGTCATAAACAACCCTCACTCTACCTATTTGCTCACCTTTTAATATTTTATCGATTTCATTTGGAAGTTCATCTAGGGAAATATCCTTTATATTTTGATCTATATTTTCTAATTTCCAATTTGTTGCAAAGTTTTTCCATACTTCTTCTTTAACTTCTAACAAAGACTCAGCAGAGTCTATACCGAAAAGAGTTAAACCCCTTAGAATAAAAGGGAATATGCTCGTATCCAAAGACAAGCCTCCCACCATTCCACAGCAGGCAATTGCAGCTCTTTGCGACGTAGAGCAAATTAGATTTGATAAAATCTTACCTCCTACTGCATCTATTCCTCCAGAATAAATTGGTTTTTGAAGAGGAGAGATTAAATCTAAATCTAATTCAGTTCGATCAATAACTTCTTTTGCGCCTAAGTTAAATAACAAATCTTTCTGATTAGTTTTTCCTGTAATGGCAGAAACTTCATATCCTAATTTACTGAAGAGCATTAGGCTAATTATTCCTACACCACCAGTTACTCCAGAAACAAAAACTTTTCCATCGTCAGGCTTGAGACCGTGCTGTAACAACTTTCGCAAGCAAAGACCGGCAGTCAAACCGGCTGTTCCAAAAGCCATTGATTCAGAAAGACTTAAGTTTTCAGGTTTTTTTACTATCCAGTTTTGAGGAACTTTAATATATTCTCCAAACCCTCCAAAAGTATTCATACCCATATCGTAGCCAGTAACAATAACTTCATCACCTTTGTTGAATTTATTTCCTGAGGTATCTTCAATGACGCCAGCTGCATCAATCCCAGGAGTATGAGGATAAGTTCTAGTAACACCCTTGTTTCCAGAAGCAGAAAGAGCATCTTTGTAATTTAAAGATGAATATTTTATTTTAATTAAAGTATCGTTTTCTGGTAGATCGGATAAATCTTTCTCGATAATTGATCTTTCATACTTTTTCCCAGATTCTTTAACCTCTAACGCTCTATATTTCATTATTCTAAAAATGGTAATTAAAGCACAGCTTTCATTTAACTTCTAAGAAAGTTATGCACTATAAAAAAACACTTTAAATGCAACATGTGCCAAAAAGCACTATTTTGGCTCATAAATGAATTAATTATGTTTAAAAACCAAAAAAAATATCAATTTTAAGGAAAGTATAATTACCTTTTTAATATTTAAAGGAGAATTAATGAATATCTTAAAAAAATTGTTTTTTGTCTCACTCCTAAGCATATCTAGTTTAGGTTTCTCAGCAGTTTCTCTATCTGGAAATGTTGCATTAACAAGTGATTATGTATGGAGAGGTATGACTCAAAATGCTGGCGATCCCTCTATAAGTGGTGGATTTGACCTAGAAGACGATAGTGGTTTTTACTTGGGCGCATGGGCTGCTAACGTAGCGTCAGCAGATTCAGAAGCTGGAACTACTGGTTCTATAGAACTTGATGGATACCTCGGGTTTTCAGGCTCTTTAAGTGAAGATGCAGGTTATGACGTAGGTTTCATTGCTTACACCTACCCAGCTGTTGATACTTGGGATTTTGAAGAGCTCTATATTACATTTGATTTCTATGGTGTACATGTCACGTATGCAGGTGGAATTGATAGTGCTAAGAACTATGGTGAAATAGGCTATAGCATTGATACAGGCCCAGGGACTTTCTCAGTATCTTACGGTGATTATGAAGATACTGGCACAAATTATCTGATAGGTTTTGATTGGAATGTTGGAGACTTTACTTTAGGTTTTTATTATTCTGACTTTAACCACGATACTACTTCATCAAAGGATGAAAATGGCGGTTACTTTACAGTAAGTTATTAATTTTTAAATCCTCCCGGTTGCGTGCTGGGAGGTACCAAAAAAACTATATTTCAATTTTATTCCCCTTTCTTAAAATGAATATATAGTTTACAAACCCCCTAAAATCTGTGTTGTTTTAAGGGGTTTGTTTGTTTTTTTATGAAAAATTATATCCACTTTAGAAAATAATAAAAAAAACTCTTTATTGGATGTTTTTTTTGATGTTTAATGCGCCTATCTTTTATAAATTTATAAACGGAGATGATATGAAAACAATGAAAATTGCTTTAACAAGTATTTTTTTAGTAATAAGTTCCTATGCATCTGCAACTACTATCTCAGCTAATGTTGCTTTAAGTAGCGACTATATCTGGCGTGGTATAACCCAAACTAATGGAGACATGGCTCTTAGCGGAGGATTTGATCTCGAAGCTGGTAACGGTTTTTATTTTGGTACTTGGGCGTCAAATGCAAACGTAGGAGCTGCATCATTAGAACTTGACTTATATCTAGGTTTTGCTGGCGAAATGGCAGAAAACATGACTTATGATATTGGTTATATTTCTGTGATATACCCTGGTAACGATGCTGCAGACTTTGAAGAAGCTTATATTGCTTTTAATTTCTACGGGCTTAATATCTTATATTCTGATGGTCAAAATAATGGTCCATCTTATAGCGAGATAGCTTACTCTGTAGATGCTGGACCTGGAGCTTTTAATATCTCATATGGTGAATATGAAGATACCGGAGACAACACTTTGGTTGGATATGACTGGAATGTTGGAGACTTTACGTTAGGTTTTTACTACTTTGATTACGAAGACGACGGTGCTACTGAGACTGGCGATGCGCCAGATGATGATGGTGCTTATGTTTCTATAAGTAGATCTTTCTAAAAACTTGTCTTAAGTTAAAATAAAGCCTCTCATTATTGAGAGGCTTTTTTTATGAATTTATTTCTAAAAATAATTCTGTTTTTTTTATCTTTTTCTCTTTATTCAGGGAATGAAATTGTATTTTCATTAAAAAGTGATTCTATTTGGAGAGGACTCACACAAAATAATGGTAATCCCACCGTGGGAGCTGAAATTAATTTCTCCCTAGATAATGGTTTTTTCTCTGGCGCTTGGATTGAAAGTTGCTGCTCTGAAAAAACTTCTTACCCAAATCGTGAAGTTGGTTATTTATTTGGATACCAAAAAAACATTAATGAAAATTTTAATATTTCCCTCAACTATATTGGAACAAATTATCCTGACTCAAAAATTGATAATTATGATGAAATAGAGGTTGATTTTATTTTTTATAACTTTGGAATATCTTATTTTAAAGGTCTAGATAATTTTCCAGATTATTATGAGATATCTTACACCTATGAATTTTTAAATAACTCTATTAATTTAATTTATGGAGATTTTAATTCTTATAGAAATCTTTCTGAATCTAATGGAACTAATTATTCCATTGGGATAGATACCCTATTAGAAGGATTTACTCTAACATTTTTCTATTACTTTTTTAATGCTAATGGCTCGAGTGATTTAGACGATGATGGGTTGGTATTCTCAATATCTAGGAAGACATCTTTTTAAAAATTTTTTCACTTCCATAAGGTATTAGAATAAAGGTTAAAATGTTTTCTTCAACTGAGCTCAAATCTTTTATTTTTAATTTACTGCAGTATTGTTTTAAATTTTCTTTGAAATCTAAAAATCTATCTTTTAGAAGATCTGCAGGACGATCAGTTATAAAACCTTTTTGAGCTAAGGCTTTATTAAAAAGGTCTTTATTTATTTCTCCAGGAAGCTTTCCGTAATATCCAAGAACAAGATCAATTATTTCTACAGATAATGTTTCATATCTTTCGTTTAAAATATTAGAAAGAGCCTGTGCTCCTATGATTTGCGATGCTGGAGTTACAAGAGGAACAAAACCAACATCTTTTCTTACTTCATAAATCTCAGATACTACGTCATCAAGAAATTCCTCTTTACCAAGATTTTTTAATTGAGTTTCTAAATTAGATAGCATTCCTCCTG